>CAXNFL010000010.1:0-19442 GCA_964201555.1 Kiritimatiellia bacterium | reverse complement strand
GACCAGGCCCGCGAAACGCTCGCCGCCGGCGCCGGCGCCGCGGGGGCGGCCGAATCCCAGCATCTTAAAGGACGGCAATTCATGACGCGTATTCTTAACTTCTTCGGAGTCTCATGAGCCTCTTCGAAATCATCATGCTGGTCTGCTTCGGAGCCGCCTGGCCCTTCGCCCTGGCCAAGTCCTGGCGCTCGCGGCAGACCGGCGGCAAGAGCCTCGGCTTCCTGGTGATCGTCCTCGTCGGCTACCTCTCGGGCGTGGCTCACAAATGGCTCCACAGCCGCGATCCGGTCATTTTTCTCTACGCCCTCAACGCCCTCATGGTCTCCGCCGACATCGTGCTGTTCGCGCGCAACCGGCGCCTTGAAAAGGCGCGGGCGGGTTAATCCAGTTTACGCGCAGCGCGTCCCATCATGACGTCCTCTCAGTGTTTTGTATCGGGAGGGCCGGGTTACACCCCGGCCTCAAGGGGCCTGTAACAAGCAACAGGCTCGGGTGGAAACTCGCCCTCCCTAATCATGTAGAGCCGATAGGCAGCGGTTAGGATTTGGAGTGCGGCGGCTGGACGCCGCTTTGGCAAGGCGCGGCTCGCGAAGTTGCCGACGTTCGGGCTGAACGAAAAATAAAACCGGAAAGACGGTTTGATCTGGAAATCAGGAAAACAGGAAAAGAAGGGGACGACCTAATATCCTGACTTCATGAGTTCCAGATAAAATCAACCCGACCCAGTCCAAATCGAATCTTGACAGGATTAACAGGATTAAAGAGGATTTCGTTTGCAGAAGGAGAAACCAACCGAAGGGCGAAGCGCTCATCCCATTGAATCCCGTTAATCCTGCGGGCTTGGGGGTCAGTCCTAAAAAATCAAAATTGCATATGTCTCGGATCGAATCCGAGAGATCCGCGTTGATCCGTAGCTGAAATCGGGTTAGCCCTCCATTCTTCTCTTATCCGTGTGTTCCGTGTAATCCGTGGTTGAATAGCCAGTTTGCGGCGGCGAAGGGACTCGCCGCCCTACCTGAAAGCTGCCTTTCCAGTTTCGTGTAGTTCGTGTGTTTCGTAGTTAAAAAACAAAGAATCCATTGGGGTCAAGCCCCCACTTCCGACATTCTTGCCTTCACAAACATAACCGCCGCACGCCGTGCGGCGCTACACGCTTCGCGCCCTATAGCGTCTCGGATTAAATCCGCGAGATCCGCGTTCATCCGTAGCCGCTTCTCTTGTCCTTGTCTTCCGCGGTTGAAACTAATGCGTCGCGCAAGATAGGCGCATCCAAGGCTTGAAACGCTTCCCGCTTTCCCGTATATTATAGGGCTATTAAATACGAACAGGATCCGACCCACCATGGCAACCAAACGAACGCTTTTCCTGGGTGACGAAGCCCTGGCGCAGGGGGCGCTGGACGCCGGCATCAGCGGCGTCTACGCCTATCCCGGCACGCCCTCCACCGAAATCATGGAGTACGTCCAGCAGGCGCCCGAAGCGGCCGCCCGCGGCGTCCACCGCCTGTGGAGCGCCAACGAAAAGACGGCGCTGGAAGAGGCGCTCGGCATGTCCTACGCCGGCAAGCGCGCCCTGTGCTGCATGAAGCACGTGGGCCTCAACGTCGCGGCCGACGCCTTCATGAACGCCGCCGTGACCGGCGTCAACGGCGGACTCGTGGTCGTGGCCGCCGACGACCCCTCCATGCACTCCAGCCAGAACGAGCAGGACTCCCGCTTCTACGGCAAGTTCGCCGCGGTTCCCGTCTTCGAGCCGGCGAGCCAGCAGGAAGCCTACGACATGATGCGGCAGGCCTTCGAGTTCTCCGAGCAGCTCCGCCTGCCCGTGCTCCTGCGCATCACCACCCGCCTGGCCCACTCCCGGGCCGATGTGACCGCCTCCGCGCCGCGGAGCGAAAACCCGCTCAACGTCTCCACCAGCACCCGCCAGTGGGTGCTGCTGCCCGGCCACGCGCGCCACAACTGGGCCTCCCTGATGGCCCGCCTGCCGGACATCACCCGCCAGGCCGACGCCCTCCCCTGGAACCGCTTCATTCCGGGCCCGGACCGCAGCCTCGGCATCATCGCGGCCGGCCTTGCCTTCAATTACCTGAACGAATGCTTCCCCGACGGCTGCCCCCATCCCGTCCTGAAGATCAGCCAGTACCCCCTTTCCCCCGACCGCATCGGCGCGCTCCAGGCGGCCTGCGACGCGATCCTCGTCCTCGAGGATGGCGCTCCGTTCATCGAAGAACAACTGACGGGGCTCTTCCCGAAGCCCGTCATGCGCATCCGTGGACGCCTCGACGGCACCCTGCCGCGCACCGGCGAGCTGACCCCCGAAAACGTGGCCGCCGCGCTGGGCCGCTCCCGGCCGGAAGGGCCCGCCGTGCCCGCCCTCATGACCCCCCGCCCGCCCGCGCTCTGCCGGGGCTGCCCGCACTGCGACAGCTACGCCTTCCTCAAGGAGGCGCTCGCCGGCTTTCCCGCCAGCCGCGTCTTCTCCGATATCGGCTGCTACACCCTGGGCGCGCTGCCGCCCTACGAGGCCATCCACTCCTGCGTGGACATGGGCGCCTCCATCACCATGGCCAAGGGCGCGGCGGATGCCGGCGTGAGCCCGTCGGTGGCCGTGATCGGCGACTCCACCTTCACCCACTCGGGCCTCACGGGCCTGCTCGACGCCGTGGCGGAGAAGACCCCGATGACCCTCCTCATCCTCGACAACGAGATCACCGGCATGACGGGCGGCCAGGAGTCCCTGGCCCTCGGCCGCCTCGAGGCCCTCTGCCTCGGCATCGGCGTGGACCCCACCCACCTCCGGGTGCTGCTGCCCCTGGCCAGGCACCATGCCGAAAACGTGGGGATCGTGCGCGAGGAGCTCGAGTGGCCGGGCGTCTCCGTGGTGATCGCCCGGCGCGCCTGCATCCAGATCAAGAAAAAAGGCTGATCGACATGAACTACGACATGATCATTGCGGGCGTCGGCGGCCAGGGCATCCTCTCCATCGCCACCCTGCTCGGCCGGGCCGCCCTCGACCTGAACCTGCACCTCAAGCAGTCCGAAGTGCACGGCATGGCCCAGCGCGGCGGCGCCGTGCTGGCGCACCTGCGCCTGTCCGACAAGCCCATCCACTCCGACCTGGTTCCGCGCGGCGGGGCGGCCATGATCCTGGCCATGGAGCCGCTCGAGGCCCTGCGCTACCTGCCCTGGCTCGAGCCCGCCGGGGGCTGGCTCGTCTCCAACGCCGAGCCCGTGCGCAACATCGAGCCCTACCCGGAGCTGGAGGCGCTCTTCGCCGAAATCCGGCGCCAGGCCCACCCCTTCCTCTTCAACGCCGAGAAAATGGCGCGCGACCTCGGCGCGCCCCGCGCCGTGAACATGGCCATGCTGGGCGCCGCCTCCTCGTTCATCCCGCTCCCGGCGGAATCGCTCGAGGCCGCCATCACCGCCCAGTTCACCCGCAAGGGGGAGGCCGTGGTGGCCTCCAACCTCGCCGTGTTCCGCGCCGGACGCCAGGCCACGGAGGCGCTCAGCCAGCCCCGGCCATGATCATCGACTGCCACACCCACGCCTTTCCCGACGCCATCGCCGCCCGCGCCATCGAGTCCATCGAATACCGCGGCGGCTCCAAACATGTGCTCGACGGCACCCTGGGCGCGCTCCTGAAATCCATGGACCGCTCCGGCGTGGACCAGTCCATCCTGCTCAACATCGCCACCAAGCCCGAACAGTTCGAGCCGATCATGGCCTTCTGCCGGAGCGCGCGCTCCGACCGGATCATCCCCTTCCCCTCCGTCCACCCGCGGGACCCGAAGCTCCGCGATCACCTCCGCGCCATCAAGGGCGAAGGCTTCAAGGGCATCAAGCTCCACAATTACTACCAGGACTTCCTCTTCGACGAGGAGCGGGTGTGGCCCCTCTACGCGGCGCTTGAGGAGGAAGGTCTTTTCCTGGCGGCCCATACCGGATTCGACATCTCCTATCCCTGCGACGGGGATTGCAGCCCCGAGCGGATTGTCCGCGTCCTGGACCGCTTCCCGGGCCTGAAATTCATGGCCTCCCACCTGGGGGCATGGTACGATTACGAGGAAGTCCGTCGCTGGTTCTTCGGCCGGCCGATCCACATGGAGCTGTCGTGGTCGTTCCGCTATCTGCCCGCCG
The DNA here is from genome assembly GCA_964201555.1 of Kiritimatiellia bacterium. Lineage (GTDB taxonomy): Bacteria > Verrucomicrobiota > Kiritimatiellia > CAIKKV01 > CAIKKV01 > CAIKKV01. The sequence continues at coordinate 15,300 of CAXNFL010000010.1, read as the reverse complement.
CGGAAATCAGGGATATCATCGAAAAACACGGGCCTCAGTACGTGTTCTTCGGCTCGGACGCCCCCTGGGTGGCCCAGGAGGAGACGCTGGCCGATCTGCGCGCGCTGGGGTTCAGCCCGGAAATCGAGGCGATGCTGGAAGGCGGCAACGCCAAACGCTTTTTTGAGTTATAAACCAGAAAGAACACATGCACCGGATCCTCCATAAAGAACAGCTCTCGGACGACGTCTTCCTGCTCCGCGTCGAGGCCCCCCTCATCGCGCAGGAGCGCCAGGCCGGCCAGTTCGTCATCGTCCAGGCCGACAACAATTTCGGCGAGCGCATCCCCCTGACCATTGCCGACGCCGATCCGGCCGAAGGTTCCATCACGCTCGTCTTCCAGACCGTGGGCAAGACCACCCACGTCCTGGGCGCCAAGGCGGTGGGCGACTCGATCGAAAGCATTCTCGGCCCGCTCGGCCGCCCCACGCACATCGGCCAGTTCGGCACCGTGGTGGCCGTCGGCGGGGGCATCGGCGTGGCGCCGCTGTATCCCATCGTGCAGGCCATGAAGAAAGCCGGCAACCGGCTCATCGTCATCCTCGGCGCCCGGAACAAGAGTCTCATCATCCTCGAGGACAAGATGCGCGCCCTGGCCGACGAGCTGATCATCACCACCGACGACGGCTCCTACGGCCGCAAGGCCCTGGTCACCGAGCCGCTCAAGGAGGTCTGCCAGCGCGACCCGAAGCCCGACCAGTGCGTCGTCATCGGCCCGCCGATCATGATGAAGTTCTGCGCCGAGGCCACCCGCCCGTTCATGGTGCCCACCCTCGTCTCGCTCAACACGATCATGGTCGACGGCACCGGCATGTGCGGCGGCTGCCGCGTCACCGTGGGCGGCGAGACCAAGTTCGTCTGCGTGGACGGCCCCGAGTTCGACGGCCACAAGGTCGACTTCGACAACATGATGCGCCGGCTGCGCGCCTACAAGAACCACGAGGAGGCGGCCCACCACCAGTGCCACCTCGACCTGGAAGCCGCCAAGCTTCGGAAAGCAGGCCAGTGATGAGCCACGCCACGCCCGAATCCCTCCGCCAGGACGCTGAAAAAGCGCTCGAAGCCCTCCAGGGCAAGCGGCTCTCCCCGCGCGACCGCATGGCCATTCCCCCGCAGGAGATGCCCACCCAGTCGGCGGAAGACCGCCGCGGCAACATGCGCGAGGTGGCGCTCGGCTACTCGCAGGCCCAGGCCCGGCTCGAGGCGCTGCGCTGCCTGCAATGCAAGAACGCCCCCTGCGTCAACGGCTGCCCCGTCCGGATCGACATCCCCGCCTTCGTCAAGGCGATCGCCGACGGGCAGGACGCCGAGGCCATCGCCCTCATCCGCCGCAACAGCCTGCTCCCCGCCGTCTGCGGCCGCGTCTGCCCCCAGGAGGTGCAGTGCCAGGCGCCGTGCACCGTGGGCAAGGCGCTCAAGTCGGTGGACAAGGCCGTCTCGATCGGCCGCCTCGAGCGCTATGCTTCCGACCTGGAGCGCGCCAGCGGCGGCTGCCCCAAGCCCGCCGTCAAGCCCGAGACCGGCAAGCGGGTCGCCGTCATCGGCAGCGGCCCGGCCAGCATCACCGTGGCCGCGGACGTGCGGCGCGAGGGCCACGCCGTGACGCTCTACGAAGCCTTTCACAAGCCCGGCGGCGTGCTGCTCTACGGCATTCCCGAGTTCCGGCTGCCCAAGAAAATCGTCGAGCAGGAAATCGACGCGCTCAAGGCCATGGGCGTCGTAATCGAGACCAACTTCCTGATCGGCCGCACGCGCAAGCTGCAGGACCTCATCGCCAAGGACGGCTTTGACGCCGTCTTCGTCGGCACCGGCGCCGGCCTGCCCAAGTTCATGAACATCGAGGGCGAAAACCTGGTGGGCGTCTTCTCGGCCAACGAATACCTGACGCGCGCCAACCTGATGCGCGCCTACGACACCGGCCACGCCGACACGCCCCTCTTCAAGTCGCGCAAGGTGGCGGTGCTCGGCGGCGGCAACGTGGCCATGGATTCCGCCCGCATGGCGGTCCGCCTCGGGGCGCAGGAGGTGCATCTCGTCTACCGCCGCACCGAGGCCGAGATGCCGGCCCGGGTGGAGGAAGTGAGCCACGCCAAGGAAGAGGGCGTCCTTTTCCACATGCTCCAGAATCCGCGCAGGATCCTGGGCAACGAGTTCGGCCTCGTGACCGGCATGGAATGCGTCCGCTACACGCTGGGCGAGCCCGATGAGTCGGGCCGCCGCCGGCCCGTGGAGGTTCCCGACAGCGCGTTCCTCATGGAGGTGGACACCGTCATCGTGGCCATCGGCAACGAATCGAACCCGCTCATCCGCCAGACCACGCCGGGCCTCGCCGTCAACCGGCGCGGCAACCTGATCGTGGAGGAGGCGACGGGCCAAACCTCCCTCGACCGCGTCTACGCCGGCGGCGACATCGTCCTGGGCGCCGCCACGGTCATCCTGGCCATGGGCGAGGGCCGCAAGGCCGCCGCGTCCATCAACGCGCTCCTGGCGCAGCCGTCCTGATCATGAGTCCGGTCTCCGGCATCCGGGGCGTCATCTTCGACATGGACGGGACGCTCACGGTCCCGGTCATCGACTTTGCGCTCATGCGCCGGCGGCTGGGCATTCCCGAGGGCGACATCCTGGCCATCCTCCGGGGGTGGCCGGAAGAGCGGCAAAAAGCCGCGTTCGACATCATCGAGGAAATCGAGGAAGAGGGCCGCTTCAAGCTCCAGCTGCAGCCGGGCGCGGACGCGCTCATGCGCGTGCTGGAGCGGCGCGGCCTTCCGCGGGCGATCCTGACCCGCAACACCGAAAAGACCGTGCGCCACCTGCAGACGCACCTGCACACCACCTTCTCGGTCATCATCACCCGCTCGTTTCCCACGTTCAAGCCCGATCCCGCGCCGGCCCTGCATATCTGTGGAAAATGGGGGCTGAAGCCCGCCGAGGTTCTCCTGGTGGGCGATTTCAGGGACGACCTGACCTGCGGCAAGCAGGCCGGCACCCGGACCTGCCTGCTCCTCAACGAGCGGAACAGCCAGTATGGCGGGCTGGCCGATTTCACCATTTCCAGCCTGGAAGAGCTGGCCGTGGGGTTTGCCGAAGCCGATCAACAACGCCCGCCCATGGATCTTCCAGGAAAACGGAACAGGCATGAGTAAACCATTACGCGCGTGGCTCGGGTCCCCACGGGGATGGGGAGCCTGTCTTTCGCTGCTCTACCTGCTGGGGTCGCTCGCCCTGCTGCCGGTCTTCCGCTACATGATCAATCCCGACGGGATCTCCTACCTCTCCATCGCCAGCCGCTATCTGGCGGGCGATTGGCCTGGCGCCATCAACGGGTATTGGGGGCCCCTCTTTTCCTGGCTGCTCGTGCCGCTACTCGCCCTTCGGATCGAGCCGCTGCTGGCCTGCAAAGTGCTTTCCATTCTGGTCGGGCTGGCCACGATTCCCGCTTTGCAGGCGCTGTCCCTGCGGTTCGGCCTGTGCGGGCGACTGCGCGCGATCACCCTGGGAGCGCTGCTGCCGCTGCTGTGGCTGTTTACCTTCTCGATCGTGACTCCCGATTTTCTCACAACCTGCCTGCTGGCCTGGTATTTCAGCCTCATCTTCGACGCCCGCTTCACCGATCGGCGGCGCAGCGCCATCCTCTGCGGAATGCTGGGCGGGCTGGCCTTCTTCGCCAAGGCGTATGGCTTCTACTTCTTCCTTGCCCATTACACCCTCGCGGCCGCCCTGTTTGTACTCAGCGCGGAAGACGCCGCAAGGCGACGCGCGGCCGTGCGAAACTACGCGCTGGGCCTGGCCGTTTTCGCCGTGCTCGCCGGAGGCTGGATCTACGCGCTTTCGGACAAATACGGCGGCCTGACCGTGGCCACCTCCGGGGCCTACAACCACTCCGTGATGGCGCCCGATTCGAGGGGGCAGCCCATGCTCTACCAGGGTTTCTTCGCGCCCGCGGACGAGCATGCCACCAGCATCTGGGAAGACCCTTCCGCCCTACGAGGCTCTACCTGGAGCGCCACCGGCTCCCCCCGCCTGCTGAAGTACCAGGCGGGCCTCGTCCTCCACAACGGAATCCTGGTCGTCCGGCATCTCAGCAGGCATTCCTTTCCGGCCCTGCTCGTATTGGCGGCTTTTGTTCTAATCGGCCTGCGAGCCGGGCGGCGTTGCCTGCGACCGGGCGGCGAGGCCCTGCCCCTGCTCTCCCTGCTGCTCTTCGCCGGCGGCTACGCCCTCATCGTGGTCGAAGACCGCTATCTGTTCGTATGCCTGATTCTTCTGGCGTTCATGGGCGCGCGCCTGATCCAGCGGGAGGCGGAAAGAGGCATCCTGGCCGGCTGGCGATTCACCGCCGCCGCTTTCTTTCTCGTCCTGTCCATCGCCGCCCAGCCCGCGGTGGAAACCGCGAGTCACTATCGCCGGGCCAGGAACGTCAAACTCACGCAAAGGCTCATTGTCCACCTCCGGCACCTGACCGCCCTTCGCGGCACGATCGCCTCCAATGGCGAATGGACGCGAACCCTCAGCATCGCTTATCAAACGGGACTGCGTTACTTCGGCGTGCCCGGCGACACGCCCTCCGACCAGGTGCGCGCGACCCTCGCCCGGCTGGGCGTGAACTTCTACTTTGTCTGGAACGGTTCCCCCGCCGAACAGAAGGCGTTCCAGGGCTGTCCGGAAATAACCGGAGGAACGCTCAATCGCCTTCGCGTTTACCAGCTCGCGGCTCCTCCGCCGGCCGGGCCTTAGGCCCCGCCGCTAGCCGCCCAGTCGGTAGCGGCGATGATCCTGCGAGTGGTGCGCGTGGACATGGATCAGGTTATTGGCCTGCAACAGCTCCCCGTTCCCGAGAACCTCGCCGGTTTTCCCCTTCCCGGCCAGCCGCCGGTCCTGTCCGAACACATACACCGTGTCGGCGATCTCCTCGACGATATGCAGATCATGCGTGGCCGTGACCACGGTCTTCCCCGCGCGGGTGAACTCCGCCAGCATCTCAATCAGGTGCGTGGCCGTGCGGGGATCGAGCCCCGCCGTGGGCTCGTCCAGCAGCAGCACGTCGGGCTCGATGGCCAGGATGGTGGCGAACGACACCTTCCGCTTTTCCCCCACGCTCAGCTGGTGCGGCGACCGGTCCAGCAGCCCGCCGATCCCCAGGGTGTCGGCCAGCCGGGCAATCCGGTCCTTCACCGTCTTCCGGTCGATCCCCAGCTGGAGCGGGCCGAAGGCGATATCCTCCCGGACGGTGGGGCAGAACAGCTGGACATCCGGATTCTGGAAGACCAGCCCCACGCTCCGGCGGAACGCGAGGGAGAAGGCCTCGTCCGCAAACACCCCCTCCACCAGCTCCCTGTCCCTATATTTTACTGTCCCTTGATCGGGAAACAGGAGCCCGTCGAGCAACGTGAGCAGGGTCGACTTCCCCGAGCCGTTGGCCCCCAGGAGGGCGATCCGCTCACCTTCGTCGATGGTCAGGTCCACGCCGCCCAGGGCGGGAAAGCGGCCCTGGTAGGCGTAGCGGACGTTCCGGCACTCGAAAAGCCGTTTGGGCGGGGTCGTCGTCATGCCTGGCTCCTGTGCTCCGCATAGGCCAGGAGCAGGAGCGCCGCGAGCGAGCCCAGCAGCCACAGCCAGTCCAGGGGGCGGGTCCGCGTGTGGCCCAGCGCCACCGGCTCGCCCCGGAAGCCCCGCGAGACCATGGCGTTGTAGACCTGCTCGTTGAGCGAATAGGAACGCGTCCAGAGCTGGGCGATATTCCATGTCACGATCTTCTGTCCCTTTTTATAGTGCATGCCCGTTCCCGCCCGGCTCCGGATGGCGCGGTGGGTGTTCTCCACGATCTCCACGAACAGGTAAATGTAGCGGTAAGCCATGCCCAGCACCATCACGAAGAGCTGGGGAACGCGGAAAAAGCGAAGCGCCCGGAGCAGTTCGAAGTGGCGGGTCGTCAGGCTGAGCAGGACGGTGAGCGACACCGACACGAGGACCCGCCCGACAAAGAAGCCCGCCGCCGCAAGGCCCGGCCGGGTGACGCTCAGTGGCCCCGCCGACCAGACCGCTTCCCCGGGCGTGACGAAGCTGAAAAGCGCCGGCACCGCGATCATCAGCGAGAACAGCGGAATGAAGACCCACGTCCGCAGCAGGAATATTCCGAACGGGATCCGGGACAGGACCGCCAGCAGGAGGGTCAGCAGGTAGAGCACGCCCAGCACCGCCATGCTGCGGGTGAACAGCGCGAGGAGAAGGGCCAGGAGAACCGTCGCCATCTTGACCCGCGGATCCAGGGCCTGCAGGACGCCCGGAAGGGCCGCTGTCTCGTCCGCGAAGAGGGCCTCCTTGAAAAACGTCAGCGCGCCCCGGATCGAGCGGTCAATAAAATCGGCGCCGGTATTCATTCGTTCTTCCTGGCCAGGGCCCGCCCCAGCAGCCACGCCAGCAGCACCACGAGCGCCGCGCCCACGATTCCGGAGAAGACGTAGGCGGTGCTCAGCCTTGCCAGGCCCTTATCTTCCCAGCCCTTAAAGGCGTAATCCGGCAGCGGCGCCTTCCAAAACTCGCCGAGCTTCTGGAGCCCCTGGGGCACATAACCCACCCTCGACTGAAGCTCGTCCGTTCCCCATTCGCCCCAGGCGCTGCCAGCCTTGAAGTGATCCGGCAGGATTAGTCCGAGCGGAGAAAGAAGAATAAGCAGTCCCAAGCCCATCCAGAGTTTCTTCGTGTTCTTCATGAGCGTACCTCCTTGCCCAGGAGTTCCGGCGCCTGTTTCTGCATATACTTGATGACGAGCGCGGTCACCAGCGCCTCCACCCACCCGAAAATCAGCAGATGTTCCCCCGCCATCGCGGGCACGGCGATCCGGAAGCCGTACGGGCAATAGAGCGCCTGCCCGGCCGCCGACTGGCTGAGCACCGGCTGCAGCCCGAACTCCACGCCCGCGAGGATCGCCGCTGCGTTCAAGCCGATATACCCGGCGAGGCCCGCCGCGATCACGCGCCGTTTCGACTCGAGAGGCGCGCCGCCCGCGATCAGCCGGTAGGTCCCGACTCCGACGAAGGGGATCACCACCGCCATGTTGAAGCAGTTGGCGCCGAGGGCGGTGATGCCGCCGTCGCCGAAGAGAAGGGCCTGGATCACGAGCGCCACGGTGATGGCGATCATCGCGGCCCACGGCCCGAGCAGGATGGCCACCAGCACGCCGCCCACGGCATGCCCCGTGGATCCGCCGGGAATCGGAATGTTGAACATCATGATCACGAAGCTGAACGCCGCGCCGATGGCCAGCAGGGGGACCTGCCTGGCGTTCAGCGTCTTCTTGACGATTCGCGAGGCCGCCATCCACAGGGGGATCATGACGGCGTAGAAAACGCCGCTCGTGGCGGGGCCCAGGTATCCATCCGGAATATGCATTGTAAGGCGTGTCCTTCCTCGAAGCCCCTAAGCGGATCGGTGGCGGCGCTATTTTTTATAGACAAAAACACCCAGGTTATACTCGTCCCGCGCCAGCGCTTCGAGGCTTTCCGCGTCCGGCTCCGCTTGCCGAACGCCGCCCGCCCGATCGATAACCGTCAGTTTTTGCAGCGTCAGCCCGTTGGCCTTGGCGCAGCGCAGAAGCGTGCGCGGATCGAACACCCAGTTCGCGTTGAACTCCACCCTCTCCCGTCCGACGGGAGCCGAGAGATAGAGCGTCCCGCCCGGCTTCAGCAGCCGCGCCAGATTGGCCATCCCGCGCTCATACCCGGAGGGATCAATCGGGTCCCCATACCGGCCCAGCCCGAAGTGCTCAATCGCGTGCAGGCAGGAAAGCGAGTCGCACTCCCCCTCGGCCAGAAACGCAGCAACCGAATCGGCGCTCATCATATCGGCTTGCCTGAACACCACCCCCGGCACGTTCCGGGTGATCGGGCGCACGTCCAGCACCTCGATCTGCCGGAAGCTCGCCACGTGCGCCACAAACCCATCCACCCGGGAGCCCACATCCACATGGCGCGCGGGCTTGCTCTCGAATATCCAGCGCGCCACCAACAAATCCTGCCAGAAATATTCGCTCCCCGTGACGCCCGCCTCTTCAAAACGCTCGTGCAGGCAGGGCTTCAGGTCAAGCCGCCCGGAAAAGCCCCGGCGGAACCGCGCCCAGTCGCGGACGAAAAAGGGGACGCCCCGCAGCGCGCCGAGAAACCGGCGCGGGTCGATTCCGAATTGGCTGGAAAGGACCCAGTTCAGCTTGCCCAGCCTGGATTTCCACTTCATGCCGGCTTCCCCGGCGTGATCCGGATGGCATCCTGCTCCACCGCGATCTCCGCGGAGGGGGCTCTTTCCCGGACAAACACGATGAGCTCCCGGAGGCTCGGATAATCCGGATCCCTGCCGAAACATTGCGCGTCGTCAATGATCACGACGTGTCCCCTGCCCCAAGCCCGGAGGATGTGCCCCAGCTCCTCGCAGATGGACGTATCCGAGCTGCCCTTGGCCGTCACTCCGGCGGAGTGGTGGGCATCGAGCCAGAACAGCGCCGGCCGATCCAGGCTCTTCACGATCCTTTCGATTTCGACGGCGCTGTCGCCACACACCAGCTCGATCTTCTTTTGTCCCCGGAATCGTTCCCGGGCCTGCTCGAAGAGGTCCCGGCTCAGCTCAACCGAAATAATCCGGTCGAAATGCCGCTTCATCGCCTCGACCATGTCGCCGTAATACGTTCCCGTCTCCACCAGGACGGTCAGCCCGAACCGCCTGGCGAAGGCGATCAGGGTCTGCTGCTTGGCGAGATGGGGGGGCGGATCCGGCCGGTCTTTCCGCTCCCAGGCGAGCCACTCCTGTTCCTGTCGCCGCCGAGTTCTCCAATTGCGGAGGGGATAAAAAAAGGGAAGCCGACTCACCAGCCGTCTCAGGGGTTTATTCATACGTTTCCTTTATGGCCCCACCGCTTCACTTCATCCATCAACGCCTCGGCGATCTGCGCCTCGGGGACGCGGGCCACGGGCTCGCCGCGCACATAAATGACGCCCTGGCCGTCGCCGCCGGCCGCGGCGATATCGGCCTCCTTGGCCTCGCCGGGCCCGTTCACCACGCAGCCCATCACGGCCACGCGCGGGTACGGCCCCGGATGAGCCCGGCAGAACGCCTCGAGCTCCAGCTCCACGCGGGCGGCGATGCCCGCCACATCGATGCGCGTGCGGCCGCAGGTGGGGCATGAGGTCACGCTGGGGCCCGGCGGCCTCAAGCCGAGGCTGCGGAGCAGTTCCAAGCCGACCTGCACTTCGCGAACCGGCGTGTCGGTGAGGGACACCCGGATGGTATCGCCGATGCCTTCGGCCAGCAGGATGCCGATGCCCAGGCTCGACCGGACCGTGCCGGCCAGGAACGTGCCGGCTTCCGTCACGCCCAGGTGCAAAGGATAGTCGGTCTTCTCCGCCAGCAGGCGGTAGGCCCTGACGGTCCGCGGCACATCCGACGCCTTGACGGAGATCTTGATTTCGCGGTAGTCCGCCTCCTCCAGCAGGCGCACATGGCCCAGGGCGCTCTCCACCAGCGCCTCGGGCGTGGGGCCCCCGAACCGCGCCAGGATCTCCTTCTCCAGCGAGCCGCCGTTGACGCCGATGCGGATCGGCACCCGGCGCTCCCGCGCCGCGCGCACCACCTCGCGCACCCGCTCCGCGCTGCCGATGTTGCCCGGATTGATCCGCAGCCCGTCCACCCCGGCCTCCAGCGCCATCAGGGCCAGCGTGTGGCGGAAATGGATATCCGCGATCACGGGAATGGAGCTGCCGTGCTTGATGACCGCGAGGGCGCGGGCGGCCTCCTCGTCGGCCACGGCCACGCGGATGATCTCGCACCCGGCCAGGGCCGCGGCCTGAACCTGCGCAAGAACCTCGGCCGGCTTCCGCGTATCGATCTTGGCCATGGTCTGGACGGAGATGGGCGCGCCGCCGCCCACGGCCACGGATCCGAGCTGGATGCGGCGGGTCGGCCGCCGGGGCGCCGGAAAGGGCATCATGGCTTGGCTCCCGCCGGCGGGGCATCCTTCATCAGCGCCGCAATCCGCCGGATGATCTTCAGATCCCGGAACGACAGCAGCACGACCAGCACGATCAGCAGGGCCGCGAAGAAATTAATCAGGAACCGCACGACCTTCTCGCCGGGCGGGCGGCGCGCGATTCCCTCATAGAGCGCGAAGACCACGTGTCCGCCGTCCAGCACCGGGATCGGCAGCAGGTTCAGGATGGCCAGGTTCACGTTCAGGAACCGGGCGAAGCCCAGGAGCAGAAGCAGGCTGGCCTTGGCGTAGAGCCAGAAGGCGGCGAAGATGCTGACCGGTCCGCCGATGCTCTTGGCCGCGTTCCCCGCCTGCCCCTTGGTCACCAGCGCCTTGAGGAGGCGGAAGATGCCCGTCACGTCCTGCTTGATCTGCTCGAGCGGCGTTCCGGTGGTGGAGGCGAACTGGATGCCCAGCCGGACCATCTTGTTCTGCGGATCCAGCACCGGCGTAACGCTCATGTCCAGCAAGGCGCCCTCGCGCTCGATAGTCATTCCCGTCAGCTGCCCCTCGCGTTTCTGGACCATGTCGATCAGGTGGCCGCGGCCGGCCACGATGTGGCCGTTGAACGTCTTGATCACATCCCCCGGCTTGACGCCGGCCTTTTCCGCCATCGAGCCGCTCTCCACCAGGCCCACCTTGCAGATCGAGCCGGCCTCCACGCCCTCGAGCATCCGGATATTGAACGGGTTCCCGTTGGTGCTGGTCCCCAGCATCATCCCGGCTTCCGTGCCATCGGCCCGCCGCACGCGCAGGTCCACCGACTCGCTGAGCGAGCAGATCTGGACGAAATCGTTCCACGTCTTGACCGAGGTCCCGTTGGCGGCCAGGACCGTGTCGCCCTCGCGCAGGCCGCCCGCATAGGCCACGGTATTCGTCTCGACCCCGCCCACGAGCGCCCCTTCGAGGACGGACATGGGGTGCCGGTCCGTCGCGTAGACGATCCAGGCCAGCAGGAAGGCGAACGCGATGTTCCCGGCGGCGCCGGCCAGGGAGACCACGATCTTCTTCCAGACGGCCACCCGCGGCAGCGTGCGCGGCGGCTGCCCCTCCTCGCCCTGGACGGACTCCATGCCGCTCGGGTCGAGCTGGGGCAGGACCACATAGCCGCCCAGCGGGATGCAGCCCACGCGCAGGACGAGGTTTCCGCTCTTCCGCTTCCAGAGCGCGGGGCCGAACCCGATCGAGAACACGTCCACCACCAGCCCGCAAAGCCGGGCGGCAAGGAAATGGCCGAACTCATGAACGAACACGCAGAGGCCGAACACAAGGACCACGATCAGCCCGGCATACACGTTGGATAAAATCGCTTGAAACATTGTTCCGTCCATTCAATACCCGCTTTCAACCCCCGCGGGGGTTTGGTTACATGCTCTTACTGATCGACTCCGCTTCGCGCCGGGCCCAGGCGTCCGCCTCCAGGATATCCCCCAGGGCGGGATGCGTCCGGTTGGCATGGCGCTCCATGACCGCCCCGGTCAGACGCCAGATTCCCGCGAACGGGAGTCGCTTGTCAAGAAATTGGTTCACCGCCACCTCGTTGGCCGCGTTCATCACGGCCGGCAGGGTGCCGCCCGCGCGGCCCGCCTCGCGCGCCAGGCCGAGACACGGAAAGCGCTCGGGCTGCGGCTCGTGAAAATGCAGGGCGCCCAGCTTGCCGAGCTCCAGCGGCTGGAGCCCCCCGTCCATCCGCCGCGGCCAGGTCAGGGCATACTGGATGGCGAAGCGCATATCGGTGGGGCCCATCTGCGCCAGCAGGCTGCCGTCAACGAACTGCACCAGGGAGTGCACCAGGCTTTCGGGGTGCAGCACCACCTCCATTTGCGACAGGGGCATGTCGAACAGCCAGCGCGCCTCGATCAGCTCGAGCCCCTTGTTCATGAGCGTGGCCGAATCGATGGTCACCTTCCGGCCCATCCGCCACCGCGGATGATTCAGCGCCTCCTCGACCGTGATCCGCTCGAAATCGACCTCGGGGCGATAGGCAAAGGGGCCGCCCGACGCGGTGAGGATGAGCTTGCTCACCTCGCGGGGCGGCGAGCCGGCCAGGCACTGGAAAATGGCGCTGTGCTCGCTGTCCACCGGCAGGAGGCGCGCGCCGGTGCGGCGGCAGGCCTCGGTGACGATCTCGCCCCCGCCCACCAGCACCTCCTTGGTGGCCAGGGCCACGGAGATGCCCCGGTTCACGGCGGCCAGCACCGGCTGGAATCCGGCCATGCCGACCACGGCGCACAGGACCAGGTCGACGCCCTCGAGGGTGGCCAGCTCGACCAGCCCCTCCTGGCCCGACCGGACCCGGATACCGGCAGGCGCGGCGGCGGCGCAGGCGCGGGCGGCGGCCGGGTCTTCCACGGCGAGGTCGCGCACCCCGAGCCGCACGGCCGTCTCCAGCGCCCGGCTCCAGTTGGTGCGCACGGCCAGGCCGACGATCTCGATCACGCCGGGCAAGGCTTCGGCCACCCTCAGGGCGTTTTCCCCGATGGAGCCGGTGCAGCCCAGGATGACGACCCGGCGCTTCAACACGCAAAAGCCCTCACGTAAAAGTACAGGACCGGCGTCGTGTACAAAAGGCTGTCGAACACATCCAGCAGGCCGCCCAGCCCGGGAATGATGGTTCCCGAATCCTTGACGGACACCGCCCGCTTGATGAGCGACTCGACCAGGTCGCCCACGGCGCCCAGGACGGTGAGCATGAACCCGAGGGCGAGGATATCCAGCGCGTTCAGCGTCACGCTTCCGAACTGGCGCACCCACCAGGCGCCGGCGGAGTGGCCCGTGAAGGCGAAGAGGAGGAAGCCGGCCGCCATGCCGGCGGCCACCCCGCCGAACAGCCCTTCCCAGGTCTTCCCCGGCGAGATCCGGGGAAACAGCTTATGCCGGCCGAAGCGGCATCCGACGAAGTAGGCGCCGGAGTCCGAGATCTTGACCGTCACCAGCAGGAACAGAACCAGGAAGCGGCCGGCGGGGCCGAGCGGCGTCGTGAGCGACACGTCCGAATCAAAGCTGATCGCCAGGCGCAGCATGAAGGTGAGCAGGTAGGCCACGTAAAAGATGCCGAACAGCGTGCCCGTAATGGTCATAATGGGCTGCGTGTTGAGCTTCTGCGGGAACTGGCGGATCATGATGATGGCGATGGAAGCGAACACGACGAACCGCTCCCAGTTCTGCAGATCGGAGCAGGCGGGAGTCGGCCAGTTGGGCAGCGAATCAAAAAAAGCGACCGTCAGCAGGGCCAGCCCGCAGGCGATGCCGTAGCGGTTGAAAACGGGAAACGGCGGATCGGCCGCCCGGAAGAGCGCGTAGAACTCGCTCATCACGCCGACGCTGAGCGCCAGCATGAGGATAAACGCCGCCCACAGGGGCAGGTAGAACAGGGCCGCGATCGCGAGGGCGCCCACTCCGACGCCGCAGATGACTCTCTTTTTCATAACGTGCCCCCCGGCTCGACCTCTCCGTACCGCCGCTGGCGGCGGCCATATTCCCGCAGGGCTTCCCGGAACTGTTCCTCCCGGAAATCCGGCCACAAGACGGGGGTGAAATAAAACTCGGCGTAAGACAGCTGCCAGAGCAGGAAATTGCTCAGCCGCAGCTCCCCGCTGGTCCGGATCAGCAGATCGGGATCCGGCACATCCGGCGCGTACAGATACCTGGAGAAGAGCGCCTCGTCCACCGCGGCCGGCTCCAGCCGGCCGGCCCGGACCTCCTCCGCGATCCGGCGGGCGGCCGTCGCGATCTCCGTGCGGCCCCCGTAGCTGAGCGCCAGGATCAGCCGGCCCTCGTCGTAGTTCGCCGTGGCGTCCATGACCCGGTTCAGCCCCTCGCGCACCAAGACCGACAGGTCTTCCAGCCGGCCGATCACGCTGAGGCGGATCCGCTTCTCGTGGAGCAGCGACTCCTCCGCCTTCAGGAACCGGACGAGGAGCGACATCAGCCCGTTCACCTCGTCGAGGGGGCGGTTCCAGTTCTCCACGCTGAACGCGTACAGCGTCAGGACCTTCACGCCCTCCTCGCGGCACGCGCGGATCACGGCGCGGACGGACTCCGCGCCGGCCTCATGTCCCTTTGATCGGGACAGCCCGCGCTGCCTGGCCCAGCGGCCGTTGCCATCCATGATGATGGCCACGTGGCGCGGAATGTTGGCGGGCGTTTCAGCCATCATTAAAGCGCAATCCGGAACGTGCTTTCGCGGCGGGGCCCCACCGACAGGATGCCCAGCGGCACCCCGGTCAGGCGGCACAGTTCGGACACGTAGTGCCGGGCGGCGGCGGGCAGATCCTCGTACCGGCTCACATGGGCCGTGTCGCACGTCCAGCCGGGATACTCCACGTAGACCGGCTTGCACTCGGCCAGCAGGCGCGCGTCGGCCGGGATCGTCTCGATCCGCTTGCCGCGACACTCGTAGGCCACGCACACCTTGATAACGGCGCAGGCGTCCAGCACGTCGAGCTTGGTCATGGCCCAGAAGTCGGCCCCGTTCACCCGGGCGGAGTAGCGGCCGACCACGGCGTCAAACCAGCCGCACCGGCGCGGGCGGCCCGTGGTGGCGCCGAACTCGCGGCCGCGCTTCCGCAGCCCCTCGCCGTCGGCGTCGAGCAGCTCGGTCGGGAACGGCCCCTCGCCCACGCGGGTCGTGTACGCCTTGATCACGCCGACGACGCGGCCGAGCGCCTTGGGCGGCAGGCCGGTGCCCGTGCTGGCGCCGCCCGCGGTCGAGCTCGACGAGGTCACAAAGGGATAGGTGCCGTGATCGATGTCCAGCAGGGTGCCCTGGGCGCCCTCGAACAGCAGGCTCTTGCCGGCCGCCCAGGCGTCGTACAGCATCGTGGTGGTGTCGGCGATATAGGGCTTCAGCACGGCGGCGGCCTCGGCCAGCGCCTTCAGCATGGGGGCGGGGTCGCCCGTTTCCGGGGACTCGGCCGCGCGCGCGGCCACGCGCGCCTCCCACCCCTCCAGCAGGAACTCGCCCATCCGGATACCGGCCCGGTGCGCCTTGTCGGCGTAGGTCGGCCCGATCCCCCGCTGGGTGGTGCCCAGCTTGCGGCCCTCCTCGGCGCGGCCTTCGCGGGCCGTGTCGAGCTTGCGGTGCAGGGGCAGCACCATGTGGGCGCGGTCGCTCACGAAAAAGCGGCCGGCCAGCGTGACCCCGCGGGCCTCCAGCTCGCCCATCTCCTTGACCAGCTCAAGGGGATCCACCACGAGCCCGTTGCCGATGATGCAGAGCTTGCCGGGGTACAGCACGCCGGAGGGCA
>CAXNFL010000009.1:0-20014 GCA_964201555.1 Kiritimatiellia bacterium | reverse complement strand
GGCAGCCGCGCGAGGTTTCCATCTGCATGAACGGCTTTGAAAAGTCCTGAAACAGGCGGGCATCCAGAAGCGGGATATCGGCCGAGGAGGGACATTCCGCCCCGTTTCCCGGATCCTGAACCCGCCCCTCTTCCCACCGGATCAAACCGGGAATAGCCCCCCAGGCGGCGGGACGATCCCAGACGGGCAGCCATTGCCTGAAGGCCAGCTCCCCATCCCCGCGAACGCCGGCATCCACCAGGGAGAGGGGCTGGAAGAAGCCCGCCGCATTTCCCAGCCATTCCGGCCCGCCGCCGATCACGACCGTCCGGGGCGACAGCTTCCGGAAACGGACCAGGAAAGCCGTCAGCCACTCGCGGTTGAACAAATAGAAGGTCGCCGCCAGCACATCGGGCTTCAACGCCAGCACGCGCTCGAGCATGCTGTCGCGGGAGTCGGCGACCGCGGTCTCCAGCGTGGTCCATTCCCAGGCTGCCGGATCGGCGACGCCCCGCAAGCGCAACGCCGCCAGGCTGGTGTGGGAGTAGGACGCGTTCACCGCCAGGAAAACCAGGCGGTTCATCGGACCCTAGGCGTGAAATCTTCGGTCCCGTCCAGGGATTCGATAAAGAGGGCCAGCAGGCGGGAGGCGTTCTCAAGATCCGTCAGCGAAAGGATTTCCACGGGACTGTGGATGTACCGGGTGGGAATGCTCATCAGGGCCGCCGCCACGCCGCCGCGGGACAGCTGGATCACGTTGGCATCGGTGGGCGTGGCGCGGGGCTCCGCGCCGATCTGGATCGGGATCTTCGCCTGGCGGGCCGTTTCCTCGAGCAGGTCGCCCAGGATCGGATTGATGTTCGGCCCCCGGTGCAACTGGGGCCCCTTGCCGAGCTTGGCGATGCCGATGCGGCGGACATCGTGGCCGGGGCAGTCGGAGGCAAACCCCACGTCCAGGGCAATGCCCACGTTCGGATTCACCGAATAGGCGCTGGTGGTCGCGCCGCGCAGCCCGATCTCCTCCTGCACGGTGGCGACGCCGTAGACGCCGACCTTCAACGGCCGGCCCTTCAGCCGGCGCAGCGTCTCGATCATCACGAACGCGCCGGCCCGGTCATCGAACGCGCGGGCCACGACCAGCTCGTTGGGAAGCTCCTCAAAACCCGTATCGATGGTGGCGTAATCCCCCACCGCGATGCGTTTCTCCGCGTCCTTCAGGTCCTTCGCCCCGATATCCATCCACAGCTCGTGGAACTTCGAAGGCTTGCCGCGATCCTCCATCTCGGTGAGGTGGATGGGCTTCTTCCCGATGACGCCGAGGATGGAGCCCTTGCGGCCGTGGATGCGGACGCGCTGGCCGATGGCAATGACCGGATCGGTCCCGCCCACGCAGGTGAAATAGGCGAACCCCTTTTCGTCGATGTGCACGATCATGTAGCCGCACTCGTCCACGTGGCCGGCCAGCATGACCCGGAACGGGGCCTGGGGGTTGATCACGCCGATCACGTTGCCGTGCACATCGGTCCGGACCTCGTCGCAAGAGTCCTTCATCCGCGTCCGGACCAGGCCCTGGATGCCCATCTCATAACCGGACGGGCTCGGGGTGTTGAGCATGGCCCGGAGAAACTCGAGTGATTCTTTTTTCATGGTCTTCCCTTTCATTCGCGCTCGGCCATGGTCGCACAAGCGCATGCCCAAAACAAGGAGAAGCCAAGGTTTACGGGATAGGGCCTATACGTCCTATCGGTCCTATCACGGGAAAATCCCGCGCCCCTTCACCGCAGGACCGGGAAAAACGCCATCGCCCCGTCGTCCGGATCCCGGCGCACGCGGATCGGGCAGTGATACACCTTCTGGAGGCGCTCTTCCGTCAGCACCGCCTCGGGCGAGCCCGCCGCTTCCAGGCGGCCCTTGTCCAACAATAGAATATGGGGACAAAAGCTGGCGGCCAGGTTCAGGTCGTGGCTCGTGAGCAGGATGGTGACACCCTCCTCCCGGTTCAGCCGCTCCACAATCCGCATGATGTCCAGGCGGTGGTTGATGTCGAGATGCGACGTGGCCTCGTCCAGCAGGATCAGCCGGGGCTCCTGGGCCAGCACCATGGCCACCACGGCCCGCTGCCGCTCACCCCCGCTCAGCTCCGTCACCGGCCGGTCCCGCAGCTCCGTCACATCAGTCAGCGCCATGGCCCGCTCGGCCGCCGCGCGGTCCTGCCGGGACGGCCCCGCCCAGCGGCTGATCCGCGCCGTGCGGCCCATCAGGACGAACGACTCCACGGAGAACGGCATGGGCACCTCCACCTCCTGCGGCACCACGCCCACCAGCCGCGCCCGCTCCCCGGCCCGCAGCGACTCCACCGGTCGGCCGAACAATTTCACCGACCCGGCCCGGTGCGGCATCAGCCCGGTGATCACGCGGAAAAGCGTGCTCTTGCCCGCGCCGTTGGGGCCCAGGAGGGCCGCCATGCCGCCTTCGGGCAGGTCGAACCGGACCCCGTTCAGGACAGGCCTTGCGCCATATCCCGCGGTCACATCCACCACGCTGACAGCCGGCTCGCTCATCCCACCCATCCCATCTTGCGGCGCTGCCTCAGGATCCACAGGAAAAAGGGGCCGCCCACCAGCGCCGTGATCACGCCCACGGGCACCTCGCGCGGGGCCAGCACCGTTCTCGCCAGGATATCGCAGGCCGCCAGGAAAAGTCCGCCGCCCAGGGCCGCGGCCGGAATCAGGCGCCGGTGGTCGGGCCCCACCAGCGACCGCACCACATGCGGCACCACCAGCCCCACGAACCCGATCAGCCCCGCCGTGGCCACGGCCGACGCCGTCACAATGGTGGCCAGCAGCAGGCCCGCTGCCACGGCCAGCTTCGTGCGGACCCCGAGATGGTGCGCCGTCTCCCCGCCCAGCGTCAGCGCGTTCAGCTCGGGCGCCAGGGCCGCCGTGCCCGCCAGGCCCGCGAGGGCCAGCGCGGAGCAGGCCGCCAGAAGCGGACGCGACGGCATCTGCAGGTTGCCGAGCATCCACCACAGCACATTGTGCACGCCCTCGGCCGGCGCAATGGACAGGAGGAACATCAGCAGCCCCGAGCAGACGGAGCTGACGATCACGCCGCTCAGCAGCAGGCCGTAAATGGAGGGCGTCCCCTGGTCATCCTGCGCCAGCCTCACCACCAGCGCCAGCGTGGCGGCCCCGGCCGCAAAAGCCGCCAGCGGCACGGTCCACACCCCCAGCGCGGAGCCGAACAGGATGGCGGCCGCGGCGCCCAGCGCAGAGCCGCCGCTGACGCCCAGCACGTACGGCTCGGCCAGCGGATTGCGCAGCAGCGCCTGGAGCACCACGCCGGATGAGGCAAGGGCCGCGCCCACAATCAGGCCGGACCACACCCGCTCCATCCGCAACACCAGCAGCGCCCGCCCGGAGGCGGCATGCCAATCCGGCAGCCCGAAACCCGAAGAGCCCGCCAGAAGCCCCAGCAGGGGCACCAGCGGGGTCAGGATGAACAGAATGACCCAGAACGTTTTCGCTTTCATCGGATCCGGCACTCGGCCGGCTCAGGGCTCCCTTAGCTGGAAACGGATGGTTAAATCGGAAACAAATGACTCGGGCGGCGCACCGGGCGCCGGCGGCACAAAACGCGCTCCTTGTACCGCCTTTTCAGCGGCGGCGTCGAGCGCAAAATAACGGCTGGACGCGATGACCGTCACCTCGACGGGCCTTCCGCGGGCATCCACCCGGGCGCGCACGGTCACCATTCCCTCCTCCCCGCGAATCCGCGAACCCATGGGGTAGCGCGGATGAATGGTCGAAAGCGGAGCCGGACCGCCGGGCACGCCCGGGGCGCGCACGCCGCCCGGCGCGGCGGCCAGGCCGGACCCCGAGTCCCCCCCGGAGCGGGCCGACGGGGCCCCCGTTTTCACCGGGGCCGGGGCGGCGGCCACCTCGCGGGCCACCGGCGGCGACGGAGGCGCCGCCTTCACGACGGGCTCCGGCTCCGGCTGTTTCGCGGGTTGGACCGCCGGGGCCGCCGGTTCCGGTTCGGTCAGCACCGGCGGGGCCTCCGGCCGCACAACCGGCTCGGGCTCCTTCACCGGCTCCGGCGGCTTGACCGCGGGCGGCTCCTCGGCCCGCTCTTCCGCCACGGGCTTCGGGGGCGCCGGAAGCGGAGCCGGCTCCCTGGCCGGACCCGCCGGCTCCTCCACCAGGAAAATCGCCAGCGCCGGCTCGCCTTCCGCCACCTGCGGCAGGGCAATCTTGTCCCTGTTATAAGACAACAACCCGCCGTAGCGGAAGAGCGCCGCATGGACCCCGAGGGCCAGCAGGAAGGCGATCAGCCAGCGGCGTTCAAAAAGGTTCATGGCGTCTTTCGCTCGACCAGGAAAGACACCGACTCCACGCCCGCCGCCTTGAGGCGGGAAAGCAGCTCCAGGGAGACGCCCAGATCCGAGGCGCGATCCCCGCCGATCATGACCGGCGCCTTCTGAAGCCGCGCCTGCTCCGCGACATCGCGAACCGCGGTTTCGAGGTCCACGGTCCGCCCGCCCACCTTCAGGGTGTTATCCGCGGATACGGTCACCAGCACCGGCGTCGTCCGCTCGACCGCCCCTTCGCCGCGGGGCAGGTTGACGCGGATGCCGCGGTGCACCGTCATGGTCACCATGGCATAGATGAAGAAGACAAGCAGGAGAAACATGCAGTCGATCAACGGCACCATCTCCACGCGCGCCTTGCGTTCCTCATATCCGCTATCGAGCCGCATGCTCCTGCCCCTTCCGGTAGACCACCTCGAACTGGGTCGACACCTGCTCCAGGCGCCGGGTCTCGCGCTGGATGCACGAGATGAAATAGTTGAACGGCAGCAGCACCCCCAGGGCGATGACCAGGCCCGCCGCCGTCGTGATCAACGCCTCGGCGATTCCCGCCGAGACGCCGCGCGGATCCTGGACCTGGAGGTCCCCGAGCAGGTCGAAGGACTTGATGATGCCGGTGACCGTGCCCAGGATGCCGAGCATGGGCGCCATGGTGATGATCGTATCCAGGATGGCCATCCCGCTTTTCATGCGGGAGATCTCCTCGCTCGCCGCCACCTCCATGGCCTCGTGCAGGCCGTGATCGCGATGCGCCAGGCCGGCCCGGAGCATCCGCGTCGGGGCGCAACAGGCCGCCTTGGACTCCAGTACGGCCTGGTCGAACTCGCCCTTCTGGGTCAGCTCGATCATGCGATCGAGCAGGGCCTGGTCGCGAAACATCGACTCGCGGATCCAGAAGATCGCCCGCTCGATGATGGCCGTCAGCGCCACCAGCGAGCAGAGCAGCAGCGGCCACATCACGGGGCCGCCCCGTTGCATCAATTCAATCATGATCGCTCCTTTAAAACTTCAGGCTCACGCCCGCCCGCCAGGTCGTTCCCGGCATGGGGTAATAGCCGTCTTCGCTGAAGCCCTTGTACGCCACGGAGGCGTAGGTTTCGTCCGTCACATTATCCACTTCGACAAAAGCCGCGAACCCGCGCGCCGAGCGGTAGCGCAGGGCCAGGTCGAGCGTCGTATAGGCATCCAGCTCCGGCCCGGCATTGGCCACATCGCCGCCCAGCGGGCTGCTTCCCGTATAGCGCACGGTGGAATCGAGCCACAGATCGGCCGGCAGGCCGACCCGCACCGTGCCCGCCGCCGTATGACGGGGAACCAGGGGCACCTCCTTGCCGTCGTTCGGGCCCGTGGTGAACTCCGCCTCCGTGAAGGTGTAATTCGCCTCCAGCTCCAGGCGCGCCACCGGACTCCACCCGCCCGCCAGCTCGGCGCCCTGGCGGAGCGTCCGGTCCAGGTTGGCATTCCGGTTCGCGATCGGATCCCAGGCCACCTCGTCGCGCATCTCGAACCGGAACACCGTGGCCGAGGCGCGCCAGCGGGGATCCCACCCCAGCTCCACGCCCGTCTCCGTGTTCAAGCCCTTCTCCGCATCCAGGTCGCGGTAAAAGCCGTCCGAGCCGAAGCCGTAATAGCTGATCTGCTCATCGATGAACGGATACCGGTAGACGGTGCCGCTGCGGACAAAGGCCTTGGACAGCCGGTCGAAGGCATAGGCCACGCCGCCCTCCCAGGCCTGGCCGTGATCGGTGCTCGACTCATCCAGGACGCTCGCGCCGCCCGCCTCCGCATCGGCCGACAAGGTCGCCTGCTCGACGCGCACGGCGCCATGCACGATCCACTCGGGCGTCAGCTCCACCTGGTGGCGCAGATAGCCGCCCACGGTGTCGCGCTCCAGCTCCGCGTCGATCGTGCGGATGCTCCGCGTCTGGTCGGTGTACCGCTCCACATCCATGTGGTCCCAATAGAGGTCCGCGCCGACAATCGTGCGCTGGTTCAGCCCGCCCCAGTCTTCGTCCACGGTCACGCGGGGCTGGGCGGAATAGCTCTTCAGGTCGGAATCGCTGAACATGAACCAGCTCGCCACGTCGCCTTCGTTCTTCTTTTCCAGCCACCCCAGGCCGGCGTCCAGGCGGGTCCCGTCCTCGGGCTCGGCGTAATAATCGAGGTTGGCGTTCAGGTAGTCGTTGTCGGATTGGTCGGCGGGATTATGACTCTGGCGGCGATCGTCCTTCATCTCCTGCAGGGTCAGGTAGCCCGGCAGCTCGTAATTGCTGCGGTACCAGGAGCCCGCCAGCGCCGCGCCGGACCGGTCCGTGAAATCGGAACTCAGCCGGCCTCCGGCGCCGTAGGAATCGTAGCCGCTCCGGTCGCGATACCCGTCCGACGTCCCCCACTCGGCGTTCCCCGCGTAGGAGAGGGGCAGCAGGGTGAGGGTCGTCGAGCCGGAGACGCCCCCGCGCGCGATGGCGGTGCCCTCGCTTCCGCCAATCAGGGAAAGCTCGGCGGCGGGCTTGGCCGAACCCTTCTTGGTGATGATGTTGATGACGCCTTCCGAGGCGAAATTGCCGTACATCGCGCTCTGGGAGCCGCGCAGGACCTCGACGCGCTCCACCTGGTTCAGGGGAATCTGCAGCCAGTTCATGGACGCCATGTCCGGATTGTTCATCCGGCGGCCGTCGAGCAGGACCAGCACGCGGCCCTGGCTGTTCTCGCCGCCGCCCCGCATCGCCGCCTCGGCAATGGGGCCGCCGCTCAGGCTCCGGATCTGCACGCCCGGCACATCCCGCAGCACATCCGAGAGATTATTCGCGCCTTTCCGCTCGATCTCTTCCGCCGTGACCACGGAAATGCTGACCGGAACGCGCGCCGCCTCGGTCCACTCGCGCGTGGCCGTGACGACAATCTCCGCCGCATTCGTCCGCACCGTCTCCTGGGCCGAAACCACGCCGGCCCCCAGCACCGCCAACACCATCCAAGCCTGCTTGCTCATGATAATCCCCTATCCTTTCAAACGCATGGGAAGACCCGCCACCATCAAAATCACCTCATCCGCCTCGGCCGCCAGCCTCTGGTTGGCTCGCCCGAGGGCATCCCGGAACAGCCGCCCCAGCTTGTACGGAGGCACCAGGCCCAGCCCCACCTCATTGCTGATCACAATCCAGTCGGCCGCCTGGCCGCGCATCACCGCCATCAGGGACTCCATCTCCGCCACCACCCGCTTTTCGGCCTCGGCGGACGGCGCTTCATCCGGCATCCCGCACACGGCATTGCTGGCCAGCAAGGTCAGGCAATCCAGCAGCACGACCTTCTCGGACCCGGTCAGCGTGGCGGCCAGCCGCTCGCCCGCCATCCGCGGCGCCTCCAGCGTGCGCCAGCCGAAGCTGGCGCGATCCGCCTGATGCCGCTCGATGCGCTCGCGCATCTCGACATCCAGCGCCTCGCCCGTGGCCAGGAACAGGACCTCGCGCCCGCCGCGCTCTTTAGCCATCCGCTCGCCCAGCGAGCTCTTGCCGCTGCGCGAGCCGCCCAGGATCAACACCCACCGTCCCCGGCCGCCAGCCGGACGCTCATTCATGCCGCTCATACCGTCTCCTCGGCCCGGCGCAGCGCTTCGAGCGACTCCGCCAGGTCCTGCTCATTGAACACTTCCAGGGTAAGCACCCCGTTGAACTCCGCCTTCAGCAGCTTCACCACCGGCTCCAGCTGGGCGGCCGTCATCCGCATCAGCGACTGATGATCGCGGGTGCCCACGCCGTGAAGATGAACCACGCGAGTGCGGGGCAGCCATTTCCGAAGCGACGGCAGGGCATCGCGCCCTTCCAGCCACAGGTGCCCGATATCCGCCGTACGGCTCACCGGCACCCGGTCCAGCACCGCATCGAAAGCCTCGGGGGCCCATTTCTCCAGATTCTCGATGCACAGCAACTCGGGGGACGACACCCAGCCCGCCACCCGGTCCAGCGCCCGCTCCGCCTGATCCTGCCAGGCCCGCAGCGTCAGCGGATTGTCGCGGCAGGCGCCCCACGGCGGCGGCAGCCGGCCGGCATCCAGGTGCAGCGTGTACGCCGCGGGCGCGAGGTCGCGGGTCGCCTCGATGACGCGCCGCGCCTTGATCAGCGATACATGCGTCGCCTCTCCCCCATCCGCCAGCCGCAGGTCGAGCGGCAGGTGCACGGTGTAGGTCAGGCCAAACCGGGCCGCCCGCTCGCGCAGGGCGTTTCGCAAGGTCTCGTCAGGCAGATTGCTGCCGTGCTCATCCGTTTCGAACAGCACCAGCTGGATATCGGAGACGCGGCCGCCCAGGTAGTCGACATTGGGCAGGATCTCCGCCGGAATGATATAGGATGTGGTGCCGATCCGGTACATGCGCTCCTCAAAAACTCATCGTGGCGGCCATCAGCGCCGCGATTTCGCCCGTTTCCACCACGGCGCCCAGCACGTCGCCCGTGAGGCCGCCAATCCGCCGCCAGGCCAGTGAGGCCGTGGCCGCTCCCGCCGCCAGCGCCGCCAGCAGCATGGCCACGCCCCGCCAGCCGCCCAGCAAGGCCACCACCACCGCCAGTGCCAGCGCCCCGATCACATGGCCCTTGCCCAGCCCATCCCGGGCCATCGCCCCCATGCCGCCGGCCTTGGCCAGCGGAATCCAGCCCATGGAGAGGATGCCCACCATGGCCGCGCGGGCCGCCACGGGCGCCACGACAAGCGGCCAGAGCGCGCTCATCTGCCACCAGAAGCCCGAGGCGCCCATCAGGAAGGTCAGGATGTGCATGATGCCGCCGAACTTCAGCAGCAGGGCCAGCACCAGCCCCATGGTGCCGAACGCGCCCAACCGGGGATCCGCCATGATCTCCAGGCGCTTCTCCCGGCTCACGGGCGTGAAAAAGGCGTCCGCGCAATCGCTCAGTCCGTCGAGGTGAAGCCCGCCGGTCACTCCCACCCAGACAACCAGCACCAGGGCGCTGCCGACCAGCGACGGATCGGCCACCTTGTCCCAGCCCCAGGCAAGCAGCATCAGGATCAGCCCGACCGCCAGCCCCGCGGCCGGAAACCAGCCGGCCAGCTTGCCCCAGGGCTGCTGCGGGTCCCACTCCACCGCGACCGGCAGCCGGGTCAGCAAGCTCAAGGCGCGGCGGTAGTTGCGCCAGCCCTCGGCGCCAACCGAAAGGAGGGCTTTCACGGGAAACTTGGCGATCAGTGCCTGAATGCGTTCTTTCATTTCACTCAACCTTCACCCCGGCCTCGGCAAACGTCGCCATATCCCGCAGTACCCCGGCGGCCGTCTCGACGAGCGACATGGCCAGCACCGCGCCCGTCCCTTCGCCCAGCCGCATCCCCAGATCCAGCAGCGGCGTGAGGCCCAGGTGCCGCAGCGCCAGATCGTGGGCCGGCTCGGCCGACCGGTGCCCGGCAATCAGGTAGCCCTTCACCCCGGGCTCCAGGACCGCGGCGACCAGGGCCGCGGCCGTGGCGATAAAACCGTCGACCATGACGGGAATCCGGCGGGAGGCGGCTTCCAGCATGGCGCCGCTCATGGCGGCAATCTCGTAGCCGCCCACTTTCGCCAGGAGATCCAGCGCGTCCGCCGGATCGGGGCGGTTCACCGCCAGGGCGGCTTCGATGAGCCCGATTTTCCGCTCCAGCGCCTCGCCGCGGATGCCCGTGCCGGGCCCCGTGATCAGGCGGGGCGGCTGGCCCGTCAAGGCGCTCACAATCGCCGTCGCGGGCGAGGTGTTGCCAATGCCCATCTCGCCGCAGGCCAGCAGATCGAGCCCCTTCGCCATCTCCCGCTCCACGCAGCGGGCGCCCAGCAGAACGGCCGCTTCGGCCTGCTCCCGCGTCATGGCGGGCCCCTTGGAAATATCGCAAGCGCCGGGCCCCGCCTTCTCCCTCACCAGCCCGCGCAGGGGCGGAAGATCCGACATGACGCCGGCATCGACCACGGTCACACGCGCGCCGGCATGCCGGGCGATGATGTTGATCGCGGCGCCGCCGGCCGTGAAGTTGCAGACCATCTGCCGGGTCACCTCGGAGGGCGCAATGCTGACGCCGTGGGCCGCGATGGCATGGTCGCCCGCGAAGACCAGCACGGCTTTGCGTAGCGGCACGGGGGGCGGACAGCAGCCCGCCATGCCGGCCAGCTGCACGGCGATATCCTCCAGGCGGCCCAGGCTGCCGGCCGGCTTGGTCAGCTGATTGTGCCGGGCGCGCGCCTCGGCCATGGCGGCTTCGTTCAGGGCGGGAATGACAAATGCCTTCACGGTTTCTCCTTGTAGGTCGGATCGCCCAGACAGCGCCGGAGCGCGGCCACGCTGCGCATGACCCGGGGGCCGGGCCGGAGCAGTTCGGTCAGGTCAAAATCGGCGTACACCCGCCCGTTCTTGACCGCGGAAAGCGAAGCGAAGGCGGGAACCGAGGTGACGCGCTTGACCGTCTGGTGCGACTGATCCATGAACAGGCAGAGGATCACCTCGGGGTTCCGGTCGATCACCCACTCGGGAGAAGCGGCGAAATAGGGCGAATCCACCTCGTCGCCGATGTTGGTGCCGCCCGCGAGCGTCACCAATTCAGAAACAAACGAGCCGCGTCCCACGGTGTAAAGCGGGTCGTCCCACAATTCCACGAAGACGCGCGGGGGGGTGCTGTTGGAGAGCGCGGCGCGGGCGGCCCGGATCTCCTCCCGCAACGAGGCGGCCAGTTCCTCGCCCTGGGAGGCGCGTCCGGCGAGGCGGCCGACCTCGGCCAGGGCGGCGGGGATGTCGTCGAGGTGGAGGCAGCGGATCAGCTTGGAGTCGAGGCCCCGCTCCCGGAGGCGGGCGTCGAAGTCCTTGTTCAGCATATCCACATAAAGGATGTGGTCGGGCTGCAGGGAGAGGAGCATTTCGAAGGAGGGATCGCCGTATCCGCCGACCACGGGGACGGCCAGGGCGGCGGCGGGGGTATCGCAGGCGGAGGTGCGGCCGACCAGGTTGGAGCCGGCGCCCACGGCGAAAATCATCTCGGTGAGATTGGGCGCCAGGGAGATGAGTCGGGGTCCGGACGCGGGAAGCGCCTGAGGCCGTTCAGCTTTCCGGCAGCCGGAAAAGGCCAGGAGGCTTGCTACAAAGAAAAATAGAATACGGGCCGGCATGCTCTTCATCCGCGAAAGAGAGTGGGGCGAGCGAGCGAGTGGGATCGTCTTCTGGCTTCCGGCTTCAAACCCGGCCCCTTTCCTTCCCGTCCGCACCCGCGGACAGTGGATCGACAGGGGCCAGTAACCGGTTACAGCGGCGCGACCGCGTCCGAATTTAACGGACTTCCGTTTTCCCATACGCGTTCAGAATCAAACAACGCGACAATTGTTAACACAGGCGCTTGCAAAAGGGAAAGCAAAAAAACTATTCCCTCGCTTCCGAGGTATGCTTTCTCCACCAAAACCCGAAAGTCCAGAATCACGTTTACCTTACGGTAACGGGGGTTCAACTCCCTCCCCCTCCGCCACTAAATCATATTACGGCCCTCCCCCTTCCAGGGGAAGGATTTAGGGGATGTGTTACAGCGGGGATCCGGGCCGGTTCAAGCCAACAAAATCCCTGACGATAGACGATCTTGACTCCGCCCGGCCATAGGTTCACCATAACGGGAACTCAATATTGAGACAGCGGTTTGGGGAGAGATACTGACCCGAAAAGGATGCAGGGCAGAGATAAGATGGATTATGCCAAATGAGACGCGCCGTCACCATACTTCTCGGGTTAGGTTGCCTTTTGTGCGCCGGATGTGCGTCCATGCATCGCTTTTCCGATCAGATAATCGACAAAGCAAAACCTTTGCCCCCGTATTGGGCAACAACCTTTGACGCAGCCCTCATCGTTCATGCTCCTGCTGCTGCTTTAAAAGGCAATGACATGATTTTCAATGGTTCAGCAGCCTGCATGTTTGGAGGTATGGCACTGCTGGACTTACCCCTTGCGGTCTTCACCGACACCCTTTGTCTCCCATATGATGGGTATCATTACAGTCGCTATGACAAGGATGTTGCCTTCTGGGATGTTTTCTTTGCAGGCACCAATGCTTCCTCCTCGCAAGCCTACAATCGACACCTCACAAGATACACTGGACCATGGGTAAGAAAACGACTTCCAGCAGCACCTCTCACTGAGCATCAAGTAACCAGCCTCATGGACATCCGTTATCTATATTATGCCTTGGCTCAACGTCCCGACTTGACGGAGGCAGAAGCAATGCGACTTCTGACTGAGGCTCAAGGAGCACCGCAATCACTGGATGCCTATTGCATCAAACGCAACTTGGCGATGAATGGACATGCACCTTCCATAGTTGTGCTCAAACTCTCAGAGGATGCAGATCGGGGTCTCGTTTGGGCCGCCGCAGCAAATCCTCAACTCCCACTCTCTCGCATCATACAACTGTCCAGCAGCAGTCAGGCGGAACTCCTTCGTGAACTTGCCCATAATTCATCTGCATCCGGTGAAGTCTTTCGAGAACTTGTGGCTTCTGCCTCCAAATTCACGGACCCCCATGCCAAGTATACTATCCGTGAAGCAGTCGCAGCTAATCCGAACACACCGGCCGATCTACTGATGGAATTATCCAATGATCATGCCATGCTCAAAACACTGATACGGAATCCATCAACACCTGCAGCAGCCTTGAAGAATATAGTCGAAGGAGGTGTTCTGAAGGACGATCCATTGCTGTTGGTTCGTACGCTAAACCACCCGAACTGCCCTGTGGATTCCATCAGAATAGTCAATCAAAAGGGGGCTTTACCGCTACGGCTCTTCCTCGGTGTTACAAATGCTCCTCCCGATGTTCTCCATGCAATGGCCGTAACTTGTCAGAAGGAACGTTACTCAGAGACAATGCGAATGGATTTCTCGCACATCCTAACACCGACATTGACACACTAATCTTGATCAGAGACGACCTAGCCAGTAATCTGAGACCCAATTATTACAAGTTTGATACAGAACTTGTTTCGCAATTCAATAAACGAATCGATGAAATGAAGGCGGCTAACAAGCCATTAGAAGCGGCGCCAAAACCCTAAAGGCGCGGGGGTCAGGTCTTTTTTTTAATTTCAATTTGGCGGGCTGACGGTCGAATAGGGCGCTGGGGTCAGGTCTTTTATTTTAAATTTCAATTTGACGGGCTAACGGTCGGCTTTAACAATAGAAACGCTGGGCGGGATTGGGGCGCTGGGGGGCCTCACAAACAAAACCGCCGCACGCAGTGCGGCGCTACACGCTTCGCGCCAGAATGGCGTCTGGGATTGAATCCGAGGGATCCGAGTATATCCGTAGCTTCTTCTTTTCAGTTTTTCGTGTGGTTCGTGTTTTTCGTGGTTAAAAACATCCATCATTGCGGCGGCGAAGGGACTCGCCGCCCTACCTGAAATCTGCGCTTCCCGAAGGCGCGGGGGTCAGGTCTCAACATTCAACATTCCTCGTTAAAACTCACCCACCATCATCTCGAACAGCTCAGTAGAGGGGTCAGGTCTCAACATTCAACATTCCTCGTTAAAACTCACCCACCATCATCTCGAACAGGGGCGCGGGGTCCAGGGGCGCGGGGTCAGGTCTTTTATTTTAAATTTCAATTTGGCGGGCTGACGGTCGGTCTTACCAATAGAAAATAGCTGAGTGGGATTGGGGCGCTGGGGGCCTCACAAACAAAGCCGCCGCACGCAGTGCGGCGCCACACGCTTCGCGCCTGAATGGCGTCACGGATTGAATCCGCGAGATCCGCGTTGATCCGTAGCTGAAAAACGGGGTGCGGTGGCTTGCCGGGCACCGTGAACCGAACGTCTTCGGGTGGTTCTCTGGTGCTCCGGGTTCCCCGCAAAATCATCACTCCCTACCCTCCTCCCCACCTCATCCTCCTCTGTGTTGAAATACACATCTTGCACGTTCCAGTTTCCCGTGCGCGGAGCGCCCGGGCCACCCGCTTCGCCCAACAATTGCGTCACGGATTGAATCCGCGAGATCCGCGTTAATCCGTAGCTTCTTCTTTTCCGTGTGGTCCGTGTGGTCCGTGGTTGAATACACGTGTGACGGCGGCGAAGCAGGCGCGGGGTCAGGTCTTTTATTTTAAATTTCAATTTGGCGGGCTAACGGTCGGTCTTAACAATAGATAATAGCTGAGCGGGATTGGGTGCGCTGGGGGGACTCACAAACAAAGCCGCCGCACGCAGTGCGGCGCTACACGCTTCGCGCCCGAATGGCAGCCAGGATTGAATCCGCGAGAGGCTGAGGGGCTAAGGGTCAGTCCTGGGGCTAAGGGTCAGTCCTAACAATAGAAAATAGCTGAGTGGGGTTGGGGCGCTGGGGCCTCACAAACAAAGCCGCCGCACGCAGTGCGGCGCTACACGCTTCGCGCCAGAAATTCGTCCCGGATTGAATCCGCGGGATCCGCGTTGATCCGTAGCTTCTTCTCTTTTCCGTGTGGTCCGTGTGGTCCGTGGTTAAAACATCAAGGTTTCATCGCGCCACGGTGTGGCGCTCCCGCAAAAGGGGCAAAGATCCATCTGTATTCATTTCGCTACCGGCGGGGGACCACCTGCTCCTCAGCGAGACAATGTAACATGAGAAGCCCTGATCCCGACGCCAGCGGTCGCCGCCCGGATGCTCTCGGGGAACCAGACCGGGCCGACGAAAAAGACGATCTCCTGGACGCCACGCGAGCGCACGAAAGCCACCTTGCGGGCCGTGTGGTCGCGCAGCTCTTGCATGTCCAGGCCGGCCATCGAGAAGCGCACCGAGGAGATGAACCCCAACCGGTGGCCGCCACTGCCGAACAGCGCCAGCCGCCGCCCGATCCGCTCCTCAGCCGCGGGGTTGAACGCGCCGTAGTCCCAGTGCAGCAGCGTGACATCCGGATGCAGCAGCGGGTGCAGCTGGGGGAAGATCGGCTCCCAGGTCGCGCCCAGTGTACAGATCGAGATCGGGAAGCACGGATCAAAGCTCAGGGCCAGCTGGCGCAGCTCCTCGAGCAGCCCAAAGGCCGTCTGCCAGTGCCAGATCAGCCGCGTCGCCGGGTCCTGCGCGGTCAGCTCCTGGCCGGTCTGGGTCCGGTACAACTGCTGGCAGTGGTCGCACCAGCAGTACTCGTTGACCTCCGGCGGATGCAGGTAGACCCCGGAGAACCCCTCGTAGCGGGTGAGCACCTCGGTGATCACGGTCCGGACGTATTCGCGGGCCTGCGGATTGTTGTGGCACATCGCGCACTGCCAGCGGTTGCCGTCGGCATGCCGGCCGGACAGCTCCGGGTACAACTCCAGCGCCCGGTCGCAGTGGCCGGTGGTGCTGAACGAGGCGATCATCTCCAAGCCCAGGCCGCGGGCGAACTCCAGCAGCTTGCCGAAGAACTCCCGCTGTACATTGACATGGTCCGGCTCGACCAACTCGGGGTAGCTCTGGCTGGGATAGGGCAGCTCGAAGGCATTCATGATCATGTAGATGCGCCGGGCGCCCAACCCGTGCAGGAACCGCAGCTTCTCTTGCCACTCGGCCAGCCCCCAGCTGAACGACCAGTCCGCCGCGTGGGGGCTGACAGTGAACGGCTTGCGCCACTTCGGATCGATCTGATCCAGCGGCACGCGGCTGAGCACATAATCGCCGCGGCCTAAAAACAAATAACAGCCAAAACCCTGATTCTCGGTCATGGGACCACTCTCCCCTGGCGTCCCCCCGGAAAGGATTGCGAGCCTATCGTCCATTACAACCCCTCGCTTGATGAAATGACTCCTAAACCGGGGGAATGCTAGCGGATTCTGCTCAAGGGGGGAAGCACGAAAACCGACTCCAAAAGTCGCAATCTTCGGGGCACAGGGGTCACTCTTTAATTTTAAATTTCAAGTTGGCGGGCTTCTGGTCGGTCTTAACAATAGAAAATAGCTGAGTGGGATTGGTGTGCTGAGGGGCCTCACAAACAAAACCGCCGCACGCAGTGCGGCGCCACACGCTTCGCGCCCGAATTACGTCACGGATTGAATCCGCGGGATCCGCGTTGATCCGTAGCTTCTTCTTTTCCGTGTGTTCCGTGTTTTCAGTGGTTTAAAAACCATCATTGCGGCGGCGAAGGGACTCGCCGCCCTACCTGAAACTCGCAAACAAAACCGCCGCACGCCGTGCGGCGCTCCAAGGTTGCTCTTTTCCCTTATTCCCCCGCTTCCGCGCCCCCGGCAAAGCGGCAGACGCCGCGCTTCGAGGTCGCGGTAAACTCCGCCAGCTCGCGGGCGGGGCTGCCTTCGGGGAACGCCGCCCGCATGCGCGCCACGGCGTCGGTGGTGTTCAGGCCGTCGCGGTACAGCAGGCGGAAGGCGTCCTTGACCTGCTGCCGCTGCTCGGGCGTAAAGCCCGCCCGCTTCATGCCCACCATATTCAAGCCGGCCACGCTGTTGGTGGTGATGCCCTCCACCAGGCAGAACGGAGGCACATCCTTGCTGGCGCCGCTGCCGCCGCCCATCATGGCCAGCCGGCCGATGCGGACGAACTGGTGCACCATCACGCTGCCGCTGATGAACGCGCTGTCGCCCACCTCGGCGTAGCCCCCCAGCATCGCGACATTGGCCAGGATCACGTTGTTTCCCAATTTGACATTGTGCGCCAGGTGCGAGCCGGCCATCAGGAAGCAGCCGTCCCCCATCACCGTTTCGCTGCCCGGCTTCGTGCCGCGGTGAATCGTCACATACTCCCGGATCACGCAGCCCTTGCCGATCCGGACATAGCTCGTCTCGTTCGTGAAGGCCATGTCCTGGGGCCAGTCGCCGATCACCGCGCCGGTGTGGATGCGGCAGCCAGCGCCGAGGGTGGTGTGGGCCAGGATGCTGGCGCGGGGGCCGATCGTGCAGCCGTCCCCGATCTCCACCTGGCCTTCCACGATGGCAAACGGGCCAACCGTCACGTCCCGGCCCAGCCGGGCCGAGGGATCGACAATCGCGGTGGAATGAATGGTCATGGGGGTCCTCTCTATTCGGTAAAGCTCACGGCGCCCGATTCGCGCAGGCTGGCGAAATCCTCGCCGCCCGGATTGCGCAACCGGCCCAGGATCACATGGTCGAGAACGGGAATGCCGACCGTCCGGCCGGCGTTCACAAGCTGCTTGGTGAGGCGGATATCCTCGGCCGAGGGCGCCGGGTCCCCCGAGGGATGATTGTGCGCCAGGATCACATTGGCGGAGGAGGAGAGAATGGCTTCGCGGAAGACCTCGCGCGGATGGGCGGGGCAGGTGTCCAGGAGCCCCAGCGAGACTTCCACCGGGTCCTTGACGAGCCGGTTCTTGACGTCGAGCAGGAGGACCCAGAAGCACTCCCGGTCGAGCGTGCGGGCCTCCTCCCGGAGCACGGCCGCCACCTGGGCGGGCGAGCGGACGGAGGCCCTCACCGGAACGGCCTCTTCCGTCAGGCGCCGCCCCAGCTCGAGGGCCGCCTTCAGCACCTGGGCCTTGACCGGCCCCATGCCGGCCGCCTTTTCCAGCGCCGCGAGGGGCGCCTGGGCGAGGCCCGTGAGGCTGCGGTGCTCGTGCAGGAGCCGCTCGGCGATTTGGACGGCGTTGAGCCCGGGAAGCCCGGTTCGGATCAGGATCGCCAGCAGGGCGGCGTCGGAAATATTCTGCACGCCGCGCCGCTCCATCTCCTCGCGGGGGCGGAGCCGCTCCGGCATGTCGCAGACGCGGTAGGCTTTCGGCTCGGCTGCGTCCGGCGCCGCGCTCTCGCGCATGACCTGTTCCCTCTTCGACTTCATCCCACCCATCGTAACCGGACTGCCCGCCCCGGTCGAGATTGTTTTCTGCGATTTGCCGCTTTCGTCTACGCTGTCATTTTGGCGGGGCGGGATGTCACGTCGGGTTCCCACTTGAAGCCCGATAACACATTCATGCGATAATGAATAACGTTGGGTATAACGACGAGGCGGGCTTAGGCGGAAGCCATCTCGCGCGCCGCCCGACGTGAGCGGCAGCGAACAGGGCGCGCGATGGCTCTCGGTTGCGGCGTTTCGATAAGGCGGACCCTGGCGATGCGATTTTGAGGCGTAGGCGGTTGACGGCGGGGTGAACTGGCCTTCTGGGCCGTGAACCCCTAGCCGGAAACCGGATACGCCCAAAAGCGCGCGTCAGGGGACGCCCGAAACGCCGCAACCAGCACAACCGGCAGCACAACCGCCTTCCTTGCGCCTGTCCACGCCTTATCAGGCGCGGCTACACCAACTTGCCTGTCCACGCCTTATCAGGCGCGGCTACACCAACTTGCCGTCCGTGTGCCATGCCAAAAGAAAAGACCATGAGGCGAGAATCGGGCGCTCTCAAAAGTGCTGGACTTTCAAGCCCCCTTTCGCCTACTCTTGTTGCCCTGTATCCGTTCTATCTTATACGAATATTCGCTCTGGAGAGGTGACCGAGTGGTCGAAGGTGCGGCACTGGAAATGCCGTGTACTCCAAAAGGGTACCGGGGGTTCAAATCCCTCCCTCTCCGCCATTCTACGCTCTTCGCCATAGCGGCTTGATCTTCGAATGGCAAGCCATCCTCCTGGTCAAGGCGGCGAAGAGCGGAGAATGGCGCCCTTCGAAGCGCAAGGCCGGCTTTGCGGCCGTAGCGCGTAGTAGGGCGTAACAGTCAAACCCCTTTGATGCTTCACTCCGGGCTTCCTGCCCTCACAACCACTTCCTGGCGATAAACGGCACCGCGGCAAGCGCGCTGCCCACGACCAGCAGCAGCCAGATATTGGCGAAGAAATAGGGAAAGATACAAAGCACAATGCCCGTAATCAGCGTGATCCAGTCGTCCTGCTTCTTGCCGTAGATGAAATAACCCGCGCCCAGCGAGCCGAAAACAATCCCCAGCATGATGGTGCCGAACGATAGATCGCCCATGGGTTCCCCGCTTTGTCTTACGCCACCCCGCAGGCCCGCTCCAGGGCCCTCATATCGCCCGGCCGGGGAGCCTCCAGCTCCAGCCACGCCCGCGTGCGCGGGTGGCGCAGCCGCAGGCGCGAGGCATGCAGCGCCTGCCGGTCCATCCGCAGCCGCGCCTTGTCGGCCTCCGTCAGCCCCCCCTGGCAGAACCGCAAAAACAGCTCGGGATCCGGGCCATACAGCTTATCCCCCACCACGGGGAACCCGCAGGCGTGAAGCGTGGCCCGGATCTGATGAAGCCGGCCGGTGGAGGGAATCGCCTCCACCAGGCTGATGCCGCCGCCGGATGCCAGGCGGCGGAACCGCGTGTCCGCCCACTCGCCGCCCGCCTGGGCCGGCGGGACGCCCTCCACAAACAGCCGGCGCTTCCGCACGGGGCCGCCCTCGTCCTCGCGCATGGCCCCGGTGGCGCGGCGCTCGTCCGGGAACAGCCCCTCCACCAGCGCCAGGTATACCTTGTCCACATGCCGGTCGGCGAATTCGGCGTGACAGATCCTCGCCATCGGGGCTGTTTTCGCCACCACCACCAGGCCGCTCGTCTCCCGGTCAAGCCGGTTGACCAGCACCGGCCGCTCCAGGTGGCGCTTCGACTTCAACACCGCCCACAGCGTGTGATTGAAATACGCGCCGCCCGGATGGCACGGCAGGTTGCCGGGCTTGTCCACCACCAGGATGTCCTCGTCCTCGAACACGCACTCGAACCGGTCTTCCACCGGCGGCTCCAAGCGGCCGCCCAGCTCGGTTTCCACAAGGTCG
>CAXNFL010000008.1:0-20642 GCA_964201555.1 Kiritimatiellia bacterium | reverse complement strand
ATAGTCCTCTTTATCTGGATAAGGGGGAATACATTAGCACGACGGGCAAAAGAGTCAATCGCAAAAGCTAAGAACGACGGGTTCGGCCTAATTTCTCACCGTGGAGAGGACCGCCTTGGAGACGGGGCGGTTCTCCTTGATGACCGGGGTGTTGCGGGGGCGCCAGATGTGGCGCTTGGCCAGGGCCGCCATCCGGTAGCCGCGGGTCCAGAACAGGAGCATATCCAGCCGCTGGGCCACCAGGAAGAAGGGATAGGCCAGGGCATAGGTCTGCTTGATCCGGACGGCGCTGTCGGAGCGGATCCGGGCGCTTCCGATGGCGCGCTGGACCAGCAGGTCGACCAGGGTCATGAAAAAGCGGGAATAGGAGCGCAATTGCTGGACGTCGAAGCCGTCCTTGAGCAGCAGGAACAGCGCCTTGTCCGAATAGCCGGGCCGGAAGACGCCATTCGCGTAATAGGAGGGGATTTGCCTCTGCAGCGGCCGCAGCCAGGAGAACGGCTGGGCGTGGGGCACATCCAGGATCAGGCGGCCGGCCGGCTTGAGCACCCGGTGCAATTCGGTCACCAGCAGGTCGAAATCGGTAATCCGGGAAAGCAGGTCGCCCAGGACGATCGCGTCAAAATGCTTGTCCGGGAACGAAAACGGCAGGCCCGTGAAAACGGCGGCCTTGTCGCCCATGAACCGCCGGCGCGCCTGGGCCGAGGATTCCGTGGGAGCCAGGCTGAACCAGACTCCGCCGCCGTGGGTCAGCCAGTAGGCCACGGAGGCCTCGGCGCCGCTCAGGTCCAGGCACTGGCTCTGCCGGGTGGGGCCCAGCAGGCGGAGCAGCTCCCGGGTGCGGACCTGCCCCGGCACGGCTTTGCGGAAAACATCGAGGGAATAGTCGGTCTCATCCGGGCTGAGGCTGAAATTAAGCGTCTCGGCCGAAGCCGACTGAACTGTAGCAAGCGGTTCCATATCCGCTTATCCTAACAAACTGCCGGTGTTTGCCAAGGCTGAAGAAATCCGCACTTATAGAGGTGAGCGGTGAATGGGTGAAGGCCCGGCGGGGTTGTGGCGTTTCGGGCGTATCCTGGCGGCGGCGTGATGCGGGTTATTCCATTTCGGGCGCCTATGGGCGGCCGCTTTCGGGCTGATCCGGCTTCCGGCGAGGCGGCGTGGACTCGTGTCCCGACGCCTCCAGCCTGAAGGCGGATCAGCCCGAAAGCACCCTTCCGTTAACGCCGAAACGCCGCAACCAGCACAACCGGCAACACAACCGCCTTCCTTGCGCCTGTCCACGCCTTATCAGGCGCGGCTACACCAACTTGCCGGCCGGGTGCCATGCCAAAAGAAAAGACCATGAGCGCCGCGGTTACAGCATGACGGTGGCGCCGGCGGGAACGCGAATGGCGTTGCTGTCCACCGCGATCCAGACATCCAGCGCGGACGGATTGATCACCTGCTGGCCATCCACGCCGAAGCGCAGGCCCTTGGCCGCGGTGACATAATCGCGCACCATGCCGTTGGTGGCCGCCCACAGCGTATCGCCCCCCCGCTCGCGCAAGGTGCGGCAGACGGTCTCGATGGCCTCCCACCCGCCCTCGCGGTCGAACTCGTAGCTGTGCCCCCAGATATAGAACAGGCGCGCGTTGCGATCCCAGGTCCGCGTCGTGAAAAACTTATCCATCAGGGCCGGCGTGGCGGCGCGGTCGTGGCAGGTCGGATGCCAGGCCAGCCAGTCCGCCGGCATCCAGCCAAAGCCTTCCGTGGCCTTCGTGGTGCGGGCATACCGGATGCCGCAGGCCTTGAGCGCGTTGATCACCTCACCGTTCCAGTCGCCAAACGGATACGCCAGCCCGTCGATCACACCCCCGGACAGGGCCTCGAGCCGGCGGCGGTCCTCCAGCACCTGGATCAGCACCTGCTCGCCGGGAATCCGGGTCGGATAGGGAGGCGAATAAAAATGGGCCGCCACCTCGTGGCCGGCAAACAGGGACTTGACCTCCGCCTCGGGCACAACGCCCTCGACCCCCACCCGGCTGCCGTTCAGGTTGCAGGTGCCCTTCAGGCCGTACCGGTTGAAAATCTCGACCAGCCGCCGGTCCTGCACGCGGCCATCATCATAGCTGAACGTCACGGCGTGAACCCGGCCCTCAGGCCACAGCGGAACGGAAATGGATTTCATCAGGCCCCCTTTTGAAAATTTTGAGATTCCTCGACGACGCTCGGAATGACGGACAGAAGATCACACATCCGGTCATCATGCCTTGAACCCCGTCTTGCGCCAATAAAAAACCTACAATTCCACGCGCACCGTGCCGCCGGGCAGCGGGGGCAGCGGCTGACGCGGATCGTGCGGCCGGCCGTCGACCCGCACACCCGGATGGCCGGTCCCGTACCGCACCTCGTAGCGCGTGCCGCGGAAAAGCCGGCTGGCACTCTTCAGGCCGATGCCGGAAACAATCCGCTCGGGCTTCGCATGCAGCCCGTCAAAATCGGGGCTCAATCCCGTCAGCCCGTTGTGCACCAGCCGCAGGGCCCAGGCCGCCGTGCCGGTCCACCAGCCGCTGCGGCAGGTGCCGTTGCGATGGCGCGCCTCTTCCGTGAAGATGCAGTTGGTCAGCACATACGGCTCGGCGCTGGAGCGGTCGCTCGGATTCGCCGCGCTATCGGGGATCAACTTCTTGAAATGCTCCCAGGTTTGGTTGTATTGCCCCGCCTTCCAGAGGGCATGCAGGAAGAAGATGAAGCCGTGGTTATAGACGGCCCCGTTTTCAAAGATGCCCGTCAGCTCGCCGCTGCAGCGGCCGATTTCGGGATCGTACTTCGGGTAGGCGGGGTAGAAGAGCCGGAAGCCGTAAGGATGATTCAGGTATTTCGTCGTGGTGTCGATCAGGCCCGCCCAGCGCTCGCGCGGAGCCACGTCGCACAGGATCGACCACGACTGCGGGTTGATGTAGATCTTCCCGTACTGCTCGGACGGCGCGCCGTAGGGCCGGCCGCTGTCCGTGTAGCCGCGGATGTAATACTCGCCCGTCCACGTCTTCTCCTCCAGCGCCGCGCACAGCGCCTGGATGCGCTCGTCCACGTCGTAATTCGGCTTGAGATTGGCCGTCTGGGCGATGGTCTTCAGCTCGCGCAGGGCGCCCACCAGGCTCATGGTGACCATCGTGCTGTCGCCCTCGCCCCCCTTGCCCGGCCCGTCGAGCCCGTCGTTCCAGTCGGCAAACCGGATGCGCACCAGCCCGCGGCCGTTGCGGTCCTTGAACAGGTAATCGAGCCCGCGGTTCATGTGCTCCCAGACCGTGGCCGGCGGGCCGTCCATGAAGGGCAGCTTCTCCTGGAGGAAATCGAAGTCGGCGGTTTCGCGCAGGTACGCCGCCGTCATGAGGGTCAGCCAGTAGGGCCCGTCGCTGTACTCCATCTTGTCCCAGTAGGGCTTCCAGGCGCGCACGCCGGCGCCGTCCTGCCGCTGCACGCTGAACACCTCGGCCAGCCCCTCGCGCGCGCGGACGGGATCGAAGGTCGACATGCCCGCCGAATCCTGCAGCACGTCGCGGAACCCCTTGCGGTGGATCACGGCCAGCCGGTTCTGCACCTTGGCCCAGGAGTTGGCCAGCGAGTCGAGGGCCGGGGCCTCGCTCCGGATCCAGGCCGCATCGCGCTCCTTGAGGCGCGCCGCGCAGACGCGCTGGAACTCGCGCTCGACGGCCGCGTCGTTCAGGAACAGGCCGATCTGCTTGCGGATATGCTCCGGCCCGGAGGTGGTGGCCTTGAGGAAGTGGACGGTCCGGGTCTCCCCCGGCTTGAGGGTAACCGGGATCTGCATGGCGAGGCAGGTCTGCCCCTCGTAGGCGTTCACGTTGCCGCACTTCCCCTCGGCGAGCGCGCGGGCGGAAAAGATGGTGCCCGGCTGCCCGAGGAAGGAGGCCGGGGCGGTGTCGAACGTGGCAAACGGTTCGGAGCAGGCCAGGAAAGCGCTGTACCGGTCGTGCGGCAGCATGGGCGTCCCGTTATGCACCCACACGGTGTTGAGCGCGGGCAGGTCGTGCCCCTGGATATACATCGTGTTGGATGCATAAAACCGGTACATCGAAAGGCAGTAGCCGTTCAGGGTCAGCTGCACGTAGGCGAACAGGTCGCGCGTGAGGGGCTGGTCCGTCTCGTTGGTCAGGCGCACGGACCAGATTTCCATCGGCTCCTCGGCCGGCACGAAGATGCGCCAGCTAGCGCGCAGGCCGTTCTTCAGGCCGGAGGCCTCCCAGTAGGCCGGATGGAAGTGAACCCGGTAGTCCTCCGGCGGCACGGTGGAGGGGAAGACGGCCGGCGACCACACGTCCGGCGCCTTCGGGGCGGACGCGTCGCGGATGGCGATCATGCGGGACGAGGGCGGGCCGCCCTCGGGCAGCACGCCCACATCCTGCCCCAGCTCGTTCCAGTAGCGGGCGTAGCCGTGGCCGAACTG
The DNA here is from genome assembly GCA_964201555.1 of Kiritimatiellia bacterium. Taxonomy (GTDB): domain Bacteria; phylum Verrucomicrobiota; class Kiritimatiellia; order CAIKKV01; family CAIKKV01; genus CAIKKV01. Next base: position 16,192 of record CAXNFL010000008.1, on the reverse strand, counting down.
GTCGATCTGGGTCATCTGACGCTCGTTGACCAGGTAGACCTGCCAGGGGCGCGGGGTCCGATGGTCGGTGAGCACAAAGCCGCAGGAGGGATCCTCGGGCATGAAATGGCCGTAACGTGTCACAATGGGGTTCCTTCTTATTCAGTCGTTGAGTCTCTGTCAGGCGAAATCCGGTATTCGTAGGAAGGCGAGGAGATATCGGGCTTCCCGTCCGCCGTGACCCGCGCATGGATGCGGGCCATGTGCAGGACGAACTCGCCCGTTTCCCGGTCTTCATACACCCTGAAATTGGACAGCATCACGCGCTCGGCGTCGCCAGGCTGGCGGTCATCGATGACCCGGACCGACGCCCGGCGCAAACAGGCCTTCGCCTCCTCCACCTCGGCGATCAGCAGCGGAAAGCGGGGCCGGTTGCCGTCCGGATTCGCGGGCGAAATATTGCCGATCCAGTAAAGACGCCCGGTGCGGGTGTGCCGGATCAGCCGCGAGCCGGAGGACGGCGAGAAGAACGGCTCGCCATCGTCGAAGGCCAAGGGCTCGGGAGCCGACCAGGTCCGGCCGCCGTCCCGCGACAGCGCCCGCCACTTGCGGCCCGGCACCGGATTGAGGGCGTTGTTGCTGCCCCGGCAGACCATCAGGATCCGTCCGTCGGCCAGCTCGGCCAGCGCCGGCTCGAACACGCCCCGGAATGACCGCTCCGGCTCGATGGTGACCGTTTCCGACAAGGTCCACTCCAGCTGACCATCCCGCCACTCTCCGATGAAGCAGCCCGCCCCCGGGAGCGGCCCGCGCTGAACGGGAAGCAACACGGTTCCGGATTTCAAAAGGATCGGCGCACAGAAGGAAATCGCGGCGCTATTCTGCCCAAAGGTGACGCCTTCCGCCCAGTGATCGGAGTCGTACCCCTTTTGGACGATCGGCCGGATCTCCCCGATGACGCCGTCCCGGGAGATCGACCGGACCGCCAGCCGGGTGGTGGCCCAGACGTCCGGCGTGAAATGGCCCTGCGCATAAAGATGCAGGTTGTGGAACATCATGACCGCATGGCGCCGCTCGTCCCTGAACAAGCAGCTCTCGCCCAGGCGCTGGGTGCCTTCGGGCGTGACGAGGGGCGTGAAGAACGTTTGCGGGGCGGACCAATGCCGGCCGTTGTCCTCGCTGGTGCGCAGGAGATACTGGCCGAAGGTGTCGGAGCCCACCAGCACGGAATAGGTCTGAATGAGGCGAGGCCCCTCGCGGTCGACATAGCACGTGTTCACCGGAAAGATGGCCTGTCCCTCATCCGCCGGAATTCCGACGCAGCGGGAGACCTTGAACGTTGAAAGCGTCATGGACCGGCCGCCTTGGGCGGAGCATCCGCCTCCACCACCTCTTTGGGCAGCAGCAGCTCCTCGGCGCTGCGGGCCAGATAGGGCGGAACGGTCATCAGCAGGATGTGGCCGCCGCTCAAGCTCCAGAGCTTGCCGTCCTGCCCGGGCGGAACCGGAACGCTGAAATAATGGGCGCGGTCCTTGAAGGCAAACGCCTGCGCCACCTTGCCGGCCCCGTCAAACATCGTTCCTCCCTGATTGGTATAACCGCCCACCACCCGCGTGCCCTTGGGCACATAAAAGTACATCTTCCAGGTGCGCGCGGTGCTTCCCTGCACCCGCCCGCGCAGGAGCGTGCGATGCTCTTCCGAAATGGGAATGGATACCCGCGTGCCCGGAGGCCACACCAACCCGGCGCACCGGCCGGCATCCGACAGTTCCAGCCGGTGCATGCCCTTGAACGCGCTCGTCAACTCGACCGGGTGCGTCTGCATATCGAGCGGCGCCTGGCCGGTGGAAGCCACCGAGGACATGGGATCCTCGAGGGGATACAGGGTCAAGGTCGCTTTCGGAGCTCCGTTGGTGGACGTCTGCCCGCCCCTGACGTCGAAGTGAAGGGTGCCGGGCGCATCGAGCCAGACGAAGAAGACAATCTTGGTCCGGGTGTACCCATATTGGCCAGGCTCGCTGGTTTTCAGGTTCAGCGGGCCGACCGCGGGAACCAGATCCTCGCTGAACGCGACGGGCGTGAAGGTGGCCACGGGGTTAGAGGTGATGCCCGCGCTGATGAAGCCCTCGATCTCCGCCGGGTCGAACGGCTTGCTGCTCTTCCAGGGGTTCTTGCCTTCCGGCACGCTCCACGTTTCGATGCTGATGGGCGCCCGGAAGCCGCGCGTGTCGCGCCACAGCGCCAGGCTGTGCACCATGTGGGTGCTGCGGATGCGGTAGGCAAAGCTCAGCACCCGCTCGGTGCCGTCGGCTTTATAGATGGGCTCCGCCAGGATCGAGCCGTTGTCATCCTTCAGGAGATCGAGAACGTCATCCGCTTGGGGCTCGTTCTTCACCTCGACGGGATCCTCCTTGATGTCCCGCAGCAGCTCCACATAGCGCGTGTACAGGGTCAGATCGTCCAGCCGCGAGCGGATGCCGGGATCCCGGGTAAGCTGGCGGGCGGCGTCAAGCTGGCGGTACATCATGCCCACGAGGTGCTTGCTGAGCATGGGCTTGTTGGAGCCGTCAATGATCCGGTAAAACTCCCGCATCGGGACTTCTGCAGGCCCGAACGCCTTCGAGAAGAAATCGTCGATGAGCGCCTCGACGTTCTCCTTCGTGTTCCAGGTCAGGCGGGAGGCGACGTAATAACCCAGTCCCGCCGGCCCCCAGCTGTCGCTGGACTCGGCGCTCAGGAGCCGCGCTCCCAGGTTGTAAACGCGGGGGATGGCCGCCCCGATGGCCCGGGGGTTGGAAGCGCCCGGCCCGCCCGGCCGATCCTTGTGCCCCACCACCACGCTGTAGTAGTCGCGCACGCCAAGTTGCGCCCCCTGCCTGCCCCACCCGCGGAACAAGTCGTCGATCGTATAGCCGCCCTGAATGAACGACGTCGCGATGCTGACAACCACGTTGGAGTGGACGCGGATGGTCGGCGGCGGGGAGTGCTGATAGTAGGCGTACATGCCGACGAACTTGTTGGTGGAGTGCTCCTGAAGGGCCTCGGCAACCGTGTTGGCCAGGGTCACCACGCGATCCGTGATGTTGCTGAAGGCCTTCTCGTCTTCGGGACAGTCCCACCCGCCCCCGTCGCTGGGCTCCAAGGAGATGGAATCCCGGTCGGGATAGGCCTTGAAATAGTTCAGGGCATAGTCGACCACCAGCTTTCGCAGGCCGGGGCTGGAGATGCGGAACTTGGTGGATTTCGGCGAGCACAGGTATTCCGGGTGCTTGTCGAACTCCGCCTGGTTGGCCGAGATGATCGACTCGTAGGCGTGGCCGGAGTTGACCGTGACGCTTTCGCCCATGCGGTTGCGCGCATCCCAGAGCACTTTGTCCGCCGCGCTTTCCCTCCAGTTCCCCCACCCGTACCAGATCTTGCGGGAATAGTAATCCGGAACTTCGTTGGCCTCGACGGCCAGGCGCAGGTCCGGCGACTGCGGGATGATTTCCCAGTGGGCGCCCGGGAAGAAGTGGCGGTAGCCCAGTCGATACAGGAGATCCCAGACCGCATGTTCAACGGCAAAATCCGTCGCGCCAATCGCCCAGACGCCGCCAGTGTGGGAGTGAAGCACATACTGCTCATTGCCGGCGGGGGCGGGCGCATCGAACAGCGAGGCCAACTTCAAGTCCGGGAAGTCGCCGGCCACGCCCACGGCGATCCCCTCGCGGCCGTCGCCTTTCGCCACGTCGAACCGGGCGCCGGAGAGGCGCCCCAGGTAATCCGCCAGCGTTTTCGCCGCCGCGGCGACCTGCGGGGAGGCGGATTCCGCGACCACCACGCGAAGCAGCGGCTTGCCTTCGGCGGCGAGGCGGACTTCATATGGAGAAGAGGCGGCATCAGCCTCAGCAAAGGCAAAGACTGCCGCGGCTATACAACAACAGATCGTCGTATACTTCAATTCGTTCACCTTCGTTCAGAGTATTTGTCATCCCGAGCGAAGGCCCGCCTCGGGCCGCAGTCGAGGGATCTCAGGCATGGACGTTGCGTGAGATCCCTCGGCTACGCTCGGGATGACAAGACCTGCAGCTTTACCGGATCAGGATCAGCGCACCGCGGGCGGCGGCCTTGGCCGGCTGATAGGCACCCATGGAAGGCGTGCCGGCGAAAGCGACGCCGTCGAGATCCACGCCCGGCGCCATCCAGGAAAGGTTGGTTCCCGCTCCGAGGCAGGGCGAGCCGGCCTTCAGGTGGTAATTGGCGCCCGTCAGATTGGTTCCATACCCACTGCCGGCGTTCACGAACAGGGGATCGGCGGTGATGTTGCTCCTCACCCCGGCAACCAGATCCGGGCTGCACGAATATCCAAAGGTGGACGCAAGGCCCCCGATGTTATTGGTGCCGCCGCTCAGGGAAGCCAGATTGTTCACGATGATGCAGTTCGTCCCCGAACTCCCCACGACGGTCGCATAGAACCCGCCCCCGTTCGTGGCCTGGTTGCCCGCCACCGTGCAGTTTTCCAGCTCCAGCGTACCGGTGTCGATAAAGACGCCTCCTCCGTTGGCCTGGGACTGGTTGCCAGCCACGAGTGTGTTTTTCACGGTGAAATCCCCGGAATTGGATTTATAGATGCCGCCGCCGCCCAGCTTGGCGGTGTTATTGCTGATCACGCACCGATCGATCATCGAGGAAAGAGCGGTGGCCAGCCGGATTCCGCCGCCTTTGGCGGCCGACACATTCCCGCTAATCAGGCAATTGCTGACCACGCCGGCGGTATACATTCCGCCCCCGTCCGAAGAGGTGGTGACATTGTTTTTAATCGCACTGTTAACGACACTTCCGCCCAGGCAATAGATGCCGGCCCCCGCTCCACCGCCGGCGCTGATTCCATAAGCGGTATTGCCTATCACAAGGCAGTTTTGAACCGTTCCTGCGGTCATATAAACGCCGGCGCCGCCCATCCGCAGGGGATCCCCCAGATTGCCGTTGGTAATCGTAAATCCATCCACAAGGACGCCGGGAGCACTGAGATTCAGGCAGCGGTTTGTTGACGCCGGATAACCGCCGCGAATAATTGTATCCGACCAGTTGCCGCTGAACCCGCGAAGTGTTACAGGGCTCGTAAGCGTGAGTTCATTCATCACCGTGTAAGTGCCGTTGCTGACCAGCACCGCCAGGGTGTACCCCTTGCCCTCAATCGCCGTATTGACCGCGTCCTGGATGTTCGTTGTCGCCGTGGCCCAACTGCCGAAAGGCGAAACGGCCGGGCCGTTGGTCGTCACATAGACACAGGTCGGATACACGTTAATATAGGCGGGTTCGGAACAGGTCGCCACCTGCCCAAGTTCATTGCTGACATTCAATGTCACGGTAAAAGAGCCGTATCCATAGGCGTGCGAAACCACCCGCGTGGCACTGGACCAGATGCTGGTGGTCCCGTCGCCAAAGGTCCAGAAATAGAACAGATTGTTCGTGTTTGGCCCGGCCGCATGAGCGGTGAAAACCGCTGTCAGCGATTCAAGCACGCTGTTCGTGGGAGTCGAAAAACCGCACCGGAAAACGCCATCCGTTGCATTCCCGGCTTCATAGGCGCCCATGTCATAAGCCGCAACGCCGTTCCCGTCGCCGTCCACGGGCCGGCTGATGCCGTCCAGATCGTTGCTCACAGCGGTGACGTCATACCCCGAGTCCATGGCGGGTGAGCCGGACTGAAGATGATAATCCCCCAGCACGGCGTTGGTTCCGGAACCCGAGCCGGGATTGACAAACAGCGGATCGCGGATCACGTTGCCGTTGACCCCGGCGGCCAAATCCGGAGAACACGAAAAACCCAGGTAACCCGTGACCCCGCCGATGTTGTTCTGGATGGCCCCGTCGGTTTGGTTGCCGAACACGATCACGTTTGTCATGAGCGCATTGGCAGCGAGCACGTAGAGCCCCCCGCCTTGCGTGCCCGATTTATTGCGCACGATCGTACAATTAAGCAATTCCTGGTCCGTCGAGACGCCGCCACCGGTTGTCACCGCCTCATTGCCGGCCACCAGGCAATTGCGAACACTCCCTGCGGTGTTGAATATGCCTGCGCCTGCGCCGGTCGAATAATTGCCCACGACCCGGCAATTAGCCATGCGGCTACTTCCAAGCATATTGACGCCGCCACCGGTTATAGACTGATTACTGGCTATCGTGGACTGCGTCAGGAAGGCACTTGCGTGATACAACAAAACACCGCCGCCGCTCGAGGTCGATCGGTTATTGTTAATCACGCAGCGCGTGATGGTTCCGCCCGCCTTCAGGTAGATGCCTGCTCCGCCATCTGCCGCACCGCTGGAAAAGCCGTTGTAGGACACAACGCAATTCGAAATGAGAAGCGAGTCCACCGTCCCGGCCCCTTCCATATACATGCCGCCGCCATATATCCAGGCTTTGGTATTCGCCATCGAGTTGCTGGAAATGGTGCAATCCGTAATCCGGCCGGTAGACCCAAAAAGATAGATCCCCGCCCCGTTTCCTCCGGCATCCGTCAAGGTGTTAGTGTTGAGCGAAATGACGCAGTTGGTGATCACGACATTGGTGGCGGAGATCAGACCGATCCCGCCGCCGCTGTACTCGGAAATGTTCCTGGAAATCGTACAGTTCAAAATCGACACTTGCCCGTTGGTCGCGTAAACGCCACCGCCAGCATGGAGCCGATTGTAGCCATTGGTGATCGTAAATCCGTCCACCGTGGCGCGCGAGGCCGTATTGTTGATCGTGATACACCGATTCGAATAGGCCGGGAAATTGCCATTGATGAAGGTCTCGTCACGCCCGCCGTAGCCCCGCAGCGTGATGCCGTTGGTGATCAGAATCGAGCTGGTAAGATTATACGTGCCGTTAGAAACCAGCACCAGGCACTCCGTCGTCCCGGGAACCAAATCAGCCGCGGCCTTGTTCACCGCCGTCTGGATGTCCGCGGCGGCGTTGCCCCAGGTGTCAAAGGGCGAGAGCGCCGACGGGTTGCCGGATACGACATAATAGGTGCTGATAATCGCGACTGCGACACTCACATTCTCGACGACGTTGGAGTAGCTTGTCGGGTCGGTGGGAGTAAAAGTCACCGAGAAGCTGCGAGTCCCCGCCGGGGGAATTGTGGCAGGGGCATCAAAGGCGAAAAGGCCTGGAACCGTGACGCCCGCCGCATTGGTGGCCGTGCCCCCGATCAAAGAGGAGGCACTGAGCATCTGGCCGGTGATGATCGACGTGGCTGTCGGCCACGTCGTGATGAGAGGCGCTTGCCGCGACTCCGTGGAGACGGTCAGATAGCCGGTGGAGGGGGAAAAGAACGTATTATTGGTGTAGGTCGCAGCCGAGCTTGATGAGCCCCACGTGCCGTTGATCCGGCCCAGTCCACCCAGCGAAAGACTCGTCACGCCCAGGTTAAGCCCGGACGCCAGATCGGACGTCGCGTTGCCCGTGGGCGCAATGCTCATATTGCCAGCCACCGTGGTGTTGGCGGCGATTGACTTGGAGCCGCTTCCGGAAAATATCACATTATAGTAGGCCCCCGTGGCGATTGTTTGCACCCCGGCGCCGTTCCATTCGACCGTGCCGGTTCCCGCGGTGAACGTTCCACTATTGGTAAAGATCCCCCCCACCGTTAGCCTGTAGTTTCCGCTGGCCAGCGTGGCGCCACTTCGGATGGCGAGCGGCGCGGTCGCGTTGTTGGTTTTGGGCGCGGTCAGGGTGATCGCCCCGGTATTGGTGATGACGATGCCGCCGGAAGCCACAAAGGGAGATGTCCACTCGAGCCCGTTCGTCGTCGCGGTTGTCATGTTGTACTGAAGAGTGGCAGAGGCGCCATAGGTCGGAGCCACTGAAACAGTGGCCGTTCCTTCCATCGAGAAGACCCCGTTCACGATGACCGACGTGGTCGTTTTTTTACCACTTCCGAGCAGTGTTAAGTTCTGGTAGGTCGTCGGCTTCACCGTCTGGGCGGCGCCGTAATAGTTCACGGTGTTCACATTGGCGTTGGCAGCCAACGTAAACGTGGCGGATGTCCCTCCAATATTCAAAATCGAATTTGCGCCTTGCGTCAGCGTGCCGCCGCCTGCCATCGTCGTGGACACCGTTAACGTACCGTTGTTCTGGTAGGTTCCGCCGACTGAAAAACTGGGAATAACTATCGGATTGACGCCGCCGAGGGTCTTGGAGGCGCCCGAAAACGTATGGACACCCGTGTTGGCCGTGAAAGTCCCGTCGTTCTGCAAGCTTCCACCAAAGCCAATGGCCTCGTTGGCGGTTTCATTCCAAACGCCGCCGCTGGTGATGATCACATCGCCATTGTGGCTTTTCGACCCGGCCGTACTGCTATGCAACAAGGTGCCGCTGACCGTTGTGGTCCCGTTGACCGTCAAGGTGGTTTTCACATCCAGCAGCCCCCCTGACCTGATCGTCAGGTTACTGGGAAAAATGGTCAACGCAACAGTGACCGTCACTGAATGACTGCTGTCAATGATCACGTCATCATTGGCCGCTGGCACCCCGCTCGGGCTCCAGATGGCCGCCCCCCAGATTCCGCTGTTGGTGCTGGTCTTGGTGACCGCCAACCCGGTCGAGGCTCCCATCATCACGAACGTAATCACAAGCAAACCCACTATGCTCTTTTTCATCGTTCTCTCCCGCTCTATTCTGTCCCACCACACCGTTACAAATTAAAACCGGGCGCTCGCCCGCTCCCTTAAAATAACCGGAAGGATTTCCAGGCCCCGCCGCCGCTGGCCGCCCGCGATGCCGTCGGCGAGGACTTCCACCGCCGCCGCGCCCAGCCGGCCCGACTGCACGTCCAGCGTGGTCAGGCCCGGGTGCAGATACTCCCCGTGCTTCAGCCCGTTGATCCCGATCACGCTCACGTCGGCCGGTATCCGCACGCCGCATTCCCCCGCGGCGCGATACAGCCCGAGCATGGCCCCGTCGGGCCCGATCACCGCCTGCGGCCGGCTGGCGGGGTCGGAAAAAAGGCGCAGCCCGACTTCATAGCCGCTCTGTGGATCGTAGGCCGCCCCCCGGCAGAGCCGCGGAGGCACGGGCCACCCTCGATCGGTGTAAACCTGCGTGCACGTTTTAGGGAACAAGCTCCAGAAATTGTCGCTCAGCAGGGTCCTCGGATCGGACGCCAGGAGCGCCACATCCTTCAGCCCGGCGGCCAGCAGCCGTTCCATCACGAGGCGGAGGCCGCCCGCGTAATCGGGCATGATCGCATAGCCGTTGACGTCGGGATCGAAGGCGTCCAGCGTCACGGTGGGGATGATCCCCGCGATGTGCCGCACCAGCGGGCAGGACATGCGGCTGATCACGCCGTCCACCGAAAGCTCCGCAATTTCCCGCGGAATACTGCCTTCCGGCGAGGCCGCAATGACCTGGATGCCCAGGCCCCGCTCGCACAAGGCGGCTTCCACGGCCTCCAGGAGCTCGTACGCAAAAGGATCCCCGTGCATCACGCTTTTGCGGTGGGCCAGGTAGCCGATCGTGTGCGTCAGTGTTTTGCCGAAATTGGTACGGTTTCCGCCGCGCAGATTCCGGGCCGAATTGTTGGCCTGGTAATTCAAGGCCTGGGCGGCGGCCAGGATGCGCTCGCGCGTCGCGGTTTTCACCAGGGCGGGCCGATTCAACGCCCGTGAAACCGTCGCCGCCGAAACGCCCGCTTCCCGGGCCACATCATCAATGCCGGCGGCTTCCGATCCGACCATGGATGAAATCGATTTCATTAACGTTTACAATGCACGGAATTCCCATGACTTGTCAAGCCCCTTTCGGGTATTCTCTCCCTTCTTACGAAAGGATGGACCCTGATGACGCATGCCGAGGCGCTCGCACTCTTGACCACCCACGGCCAGGAACACGTGCTGTCTTTCTGGAAGTCCCTGTCCTCCGCCGAGCAGGCCGACCTGCTGGCCCAGGTCGCCTCGCTCGACTTCCAGGTCATCCGCTCCATGCGCGATCTGCTCGAAGCCCGGAACACCGCCGCCCCCGCCGCCGAGCCGCAGCCCGGCGCCGCCTTCTCCCCGTCCGAGAGCGAACGCCGGACCGCCGCCGCCCAGGGCGCCGCCGCCCTCAAGGCCGGAAAAGTGGGCGTCATCCTCGTGGCCGGCGGCCAGGGCACCCGCCTGGGCTTCGACGGCCCCAAGGGCACCTATTCCATCGGGCCGCTGTCGGGTCACTCCCTCTTCGAAATCCACGTCCGCAAAATCGCGGCCCTCGAGCGCCGCTTCGGCGGCTCCATTCCGCTCTATGTCATGACCAACCAGGCCAATGACGCCGCCACCCGCACCTTCTTCGCCGATCACGCCCATTTCAGCCTCCCCGCCCATCGCATCCAGTTCTTCAGCCAGGGCATGATGCCGGCCCTTTTCCCCGACGGCCGCCTCGTCCTGGAAGCCCCCGGCCGCCTCTTCATGGGGCCCGACGGCCACGGCGGCATCCTCCAGGCCCTGCAGCGCACCGGCATGCTGGACGACATGAAACGCCGCGGCCTGGACACGCTCTTCTACTTCCAGGTGGATAATCCGCTCATTGAAATCGCCGACCCCGCCTTCGTGGGCCTGCACCGGGAAAGGCGCGCCCAATTCTCCCTCAAGGTCTGCGCCAAGCGGGATCCGGGCGAAGGCCTCGGCGTCATCGCCCGCCACGGCGAAACAGGCCTCCAGATCGTGGAATATACCGAGTTGACCGAGGCGCAGAAACAGGCGCGCGCCGCCAGCGGGGAGCTGCTGTTCAAATACGGCAGCGTGGCCATTCATATCTTTTCCCTGGAGTTCCTGATCGCCACGGCCCAGGCCGGCCTGCCCCTTCACATCGCCCACAAGAAGGTGCCCTACTTCGATGGCGCCCTGAAATCGCCCGAAAAGCCCAACGCCTTCAAGTTCGAGAAGTTCATCTTCGATGCGCTGCCGCTGGCCGAGCGGACCCTCGCGCTGGTGTTCGACCGCGCCGAGGAGTTTTCCCCCGTGAAAAACGCGACCGGCCCCGATTCCCCCGAAACGACCCGGCTCGACATGAGCCGGAAGTTCGCCCGGTGGCTGGAAGCCTGCGGCGTCGCCGTGCCGCGCCTGCCTTCCGGCGATCCCTCCATCAAAATCGAAATCGACCCCCGCTACGCCTCCTGCCGCGAGGAGCTGCAGCGCCGGCTTCCGAAAAGCTTCGCAATCAAGGGCGATGTGTGGTTGAAATAAGGTTCAACGGTTCAGGGGTTCAACGGTTCAGGGGTTCAACGGTTCAGGGGTTCAACGGTTCAGGGGTTCAACGGTTCAGGGGTTCAACGGTTCAACGGTTCAGGAGAAGAGAATGAAAATCTCAAGCAAGCAGACGTCCGGCCGATCCATGTGGGAGCTGGATAACGGAGCTGTGGCCCTCGGCATCGCCAAGGGCGGCGGCCACCTGGCCACGCTGAAGCTCGCGGTCCGGCCGAAGGTCAATCCCTACTGGTCCCCCGTCTGGAAAAGCATCGAGCCCTGGACCTATAAGAAGAGCGACTCCGCCAAGTACGCCGCCAAGCTGCTGGCCTCCATCCTGGGCCACAACCCCTGCCTGGGCCAGTTCGGCGATCCGTCGCCCGAAGAGGCCAAGGCCGGCCTCGGCGGCCACGGCGAGGCGCCCGTCGCCCGCTGGAAAATGCTCAAAAAACGGATCGCCAAAAACAGCCTGTTCTTCTCCTGCGGGTGCGACCTCCCCATCGCCCAGATGCGCTTCGTGCGCGAGTTCCGGATGTCGGCGAACGAGCCCATCATCCGGGTGCGGAGCCTGATCACCAGCCGCTCCCGCCGGGACATTCCTTTCACCTTCTGCGAGCATGTCACCTTCGGCCCGCCCTTCGTCGAGGCCGGCGTCACGCTCTTCGACATGCCGGCCACCCGGGCCCACACCTTCCCCGGCGCCTTCAGCGAACGCATGCGGCTGAAGCCCGACACCGCCTTCACCTGGCCGATGGCGCCCGGCGCCAAGGGCAAAATCGTGGACCTGCGCACGCTGACCCCGAACTCCAGCGATTTCTCCACGCAGCTGGTCGACCCGAAGCGCGCGGAAGGCTGGGTCAGCGCCGTCAACCCGAAGCTCGGCCTGGCGGTCGTCTATCTGTGGAATCGCGCCGACTACCCCTGGGTCGGCAACTGGGAAGAGTACCAGGCCCGCGGCACGCCGCCCTGGAATGGGAAAAGCATCACCCGCGGCATGGAGTTTTCCAACACCCCGTTCCCCGAAGGCCTGCGCAAGGCCGTGGATCGCGGCGTCTTCCAGGGGGAGAAAACCTTCCGCTGGCTGCCCGCCCTCTCCACCGTGGAAACCACCTTCTCCCTCTGCGCCGTTCCCGTGGACAGCACCTGCAAGGGCGTCCGAGACGCCCGCACCACGGGCGGCGGCGGCATCGAAATCGAATGGCGTTAATCAACCCAAAGGAAACCTCCATGTCATCCGGAATCAACCTCCGCCTCGCGCGCCTCTTCAACGGCAAGAAAAACCTCGTGATCTCGGCCGTGGACCATGTCACGGAATACGGCTACCAGCCCGGGCTTGAGCAGGTCGACAAGGCCCTGGCCAACTGCCGGACCGTGGACGCCATGCTCCTGCCGCGCGTCATGCTCGAGCGCAACTGGAAGCACTTCGAGCAGCCCGGCTCGCCCGTGCCCGTCGTGCGCATCAACTGGTCGGCCTCCTTCTACTACCCCCTCTCCTACCGCGAGGGCGAAACCACCATCGCCACCACGGTGGAGGAGGCCGCGCGCGCCGGGGCCGGCGCCGTGATCTGCTCGCTCTTCCTCGAGGAGAACAATGACCGCAAGCGCGAAACGCGCAACGTGGAGATCTTCGCGGAAGTCGTCCGGCAGAAGGAGAAGCTCGGCATCCCCCTCATCGGCGAATGCTACGTGGTGGAGCACGCGGAGATCACCCCCGACCAGATGCACGAGAAGGTCCGCCGCATCTCCCGCATCATGGCCGAGCTGGGCGCCGACCTGATCAAGACGTTCTACACCGGCAAGCGGTTCAACGAGGTCATCGCCAACACGCCCGTCCCCGTTTTCACAATCGGGGCCGACAAGCTGAACAACGAGCTGGATGTGCTCAAGAAGGCGGCGGCCTCCGTCGGCGCCGGAGCCCGGGGCATCATCTTCGGCCGGAACATCTTCATGTCCAAGCACCCCGACCGCCTGATCGAGGCGCTGAACGCCGTGATCAACGACGGCCAGTCGCCCGAAAAGGCCGCCCGGTCCTTCCGCCTGTCCTGAAACTATTAACGCATCCCCAACACACGGAGTTCACTCATGGCTAAGTTCGGTTACGACGACACCCCCCTCCTCCCCGGCAGCCAGTGGCAGGTCCACGACGGCGCCCGCCCCCAGCCGCGCATCGTCACGCCCGGCGCCGAAGCCGGCGGCGCGCCGGCCGACGCCCACTTCCTCTTCGACGGCAGCAGCCTGTCCGGCTGGGCCGGCCGCGAGGGCGACGCCCAGTGGAAAGTCTCGAACGGCTATATGGAAGTGGTGCCGAAGACCGGCAATATCACGACCAAGGAACGCTTCGGCGACTGCCAGCTCCACCTGGAGTTCGCCTGCCCGGCCGAAGTCAAAGGCGAAAGCCAGGGCCGCGGCAACAGCGGCGTCTTCATGATGGGCCTCTATGAAATCCAGGTCCTGGACGGCTTCAACAACCCCACCTACGCCGACGGCATCACCGCCTCGATCTACGGCGAATATCCGCCGCTCGTCAACGCCTGCCGCAAGCCCGGCGAGTGGCAGACCTACGACATCCTCTGGACCGCCCCGCGCTTCAGCGGCGTCGAGCTGATCGAGCCGGCCTTCCTGACGCTGATCCACAACGGCATCGTGGTCCACAATCACGTGACGCTCATGGGCCCCACCGGCCACCGCGACGTCTACCCCTACAAGGCGCACGCGCCCACGGGCCCGCTCATGCTGCAGGATCACGGCGACCTGGTCCGCTTCCGCAACATCTGGGTGCGCCCGATCACGGGTTACGACGCCCAGTAAGCATCGAATCCTGACAAAGAAAAAGGCGGGCCGGGAAATCCCGGCCCGCCTTTTGTGATTTAGCCCCTGGCGTTACACCGAGTACGTGTTCGCCGTGGTCTTGCCGCCGCGTCCGGTCCAGTCCACATGGAAGAACTGGCCGCGGGGCTTGTCCACGCGCTCGAACGTGTGGGCGCCGAAGTAGTCGCGCTGGGCCTGCAGCAGATTCGCGGGCAGGCGGGCCGACCGGTAGGAATCGTAGTAATTCAGGGCCGTGCCCATGGCCGGCACCGGAATGCCCATGTCGATCGCGGTCTTGATCACCTTGCGCCAGGCGTCCTGCGCGTTGGCCGTCACCTTCTTGAAATACGGGTCCAGCAGCAGGTTGGCCAGCTCGGGATTCTTGTCGAAGGCGTCCTTGATCTTGCCCAGGAACCGCGCGCGGATGATGCACCCTTCGCGCCAGATCATGGCGATTTCGCCGTACTTCAGGCTCCACTTGTACTCGGCCGAAGCCGCGCGCAAGAGCTGGTAGCCCTGCGCATAGGAGCAGATCTTCGAGGCGTACAGCGCATCGCGCAGCGCCAGGATAAAGGCCTTCTTGTCGCCCTTGAACTTCGTCGCCGGCCCCGCCAGCTTGGAGCTGGCCGCCACGCGCTCGTCCTTGATGGCCGAGAGGCAGCGTGCGAACACCGCTTCCGCGATCTGCGGAATGCCGATGCCGAGGTCCAGCCCGGCCTGGGAGGTCCACTTGCCCGTGCCCTTCTGCCCGGCCGTATCGAGAATGATGTCGACCGTCGCCTTGCCCGTCTCCTCGTCGCACTTGGCCAGGATGTCGCGGGTGATCTCGATGAGGTAGGAATCCAGCACGCCGCGGTTCCACTCGGTGAACACCTTGTTCATCTCCTTGGCGCTCATGCCCAGGCCGCGGGACATGATGTCGTACGCTTCGCAGATCAGCTGCATGTCGCCGTACTCGATGCCGTTGTGCACCATCTTGACGAAGTGGCCGGCGCCGTCGTTGCCGATCCAGGTGCAGCAGGGAACGCCGTCCGAGGCCTTGGCGGAAATCGCCTTGAAGATCGGCTCGACATGCTTCCAGGCCGCGGGATTGCCGCCGGGCATGATGGCCGGGCCCGTCAGCGCGCCCTCCTCGCCGCCCGAGACGCCGCTGCCGATGTAGAGCAGGCCCTTTTCCGCCAGCGCCTTGGTGCGGCGGACCGTGTCGGGATAGTGGGTGTTGCCGCCGTCGATCAGGATGTCGCCCTTCGACAGGAGCGGGGTCAGCAGGTCGATGAACTCGTCCACCGCCTTGCCGGCCTTGACCATGAGCATGATCTTGCGGGGGGCCTTGAGGCTGGCCACCAGCTCTTCGATCGTGCGCGCGCCGATGATCTTCTTGCCCTTGGCGCGGCCGTTGAGCACAAAGTCATCGACCTTGCTCACGGTGCGGTTGAAACACGCCACCGTGAAGCCCTTGGATTCCATATTCAAAATCAGGTTCTCGCCCATGACGGCCAGACCCACCAACCCAATATCCGCTAAC
Source organism: Kiritimatiellia bacterium (assembly GCA_964201555.1). Lineage (GTDB taxonomy): Bacteria > Verrucomicrobiota > Kiritimatiellia > CAIKKV01 > CAIKKV01 > CAIKKV01. The sequence goes on along the minus strand of CAXNFL010000008.1, from coordinate 691 downwards.
TTCGCCATTGTTTTTGCTCCGTCTTTTTCTTTTCGCTATCCGTTATTCGCTATCCGCTATCCGCTATCAGCTATCCGCTATCAGCTATCAGCTATCAGCTATCCGCTATTCTTCTAAACGCCGCTGAACGCGTTGAACCCGCCGTCCACCGGAATCACGGCGCCGTTTACAAAACCGGAGCCGGCATCCGAGCAGAGGAACAGGAGCGTGCCGCCCAGATCCTCGGGCGACCCGAACCGGCTCATGGGCGTGTGCTTGATGATGGTGTCGCCGCGGGGCGTCAGGGAGCCGTCGTCCTTGGTCAGCAGCGCGCGGTTCTGGTCGGCCAGGAAAAAGCCGGGCGCGATGGCGTTGACGCGGATGTGCACCTTGGACATGTGCACGGCCAGCCACTGGGTGAAGTTGCTGATGGCGGCCTTGGCGGCGCTGTACGCCGGGATCTTGGTGAGCGGCGTGAAGGCGTTCATCGAGGAGATGTTCACCACCGTGCCGCCGCCGACTTCCGCCATCCGGCGGGCGAACACCTGCGTGGGAAGCAGGGTGCCGAGGAAGTTCAGGTTGAACACGAAGCCGATGCCCTGGGGGTCGAGATCGAAGAAAGTGACCTGCCCCTCGGTCTTCTGCGTCAGGTCCTCGGGGAAGAGGTACTCCTTCGACGTGGTGGCCAGCTTGTGGTTGCCGCCCGCGCCGT
>CAXNFL010000007.1:0-23281 GCA_964201555.1 Kiritimatiellia bacterium | reverse complement strand
CCCAGTCCGCCATCAAGCAGTATCACAAGACGCAGGCGGCGACCGACTCGCTGAGGAAGCTGGATGATGAGCTGCGCGATGCCCAGCGCCGCATGGTGGCCAAGCTTACCGAGCTCGACGAGGTCTGTAAGAAGGCGATTGCCGAGGCCAATGACAAGGCGTTGAGCGACGAGGCCCGCGCCAAGAAGCGCGACGCCGCCGAGGACAAGCTGGCCGAGCTCAAGGAGTACGAGGTCCAGGTGCGCAAGTCCGACCTCGACAACCGCCGGAAGATGGAGGAGCAGAATTCCCTCATGCTGAAGCCGATCATCCAGGAGGTTCGCCAGGCCGTGGCGGAGACCGCCAAGGAAAAGGGGCTGACCCTGGTGCTCGACGGCTCCGAGACCGGGCTGGGCGCCGTGATTTTCGCGGAACCCCGCCTGGACGTCACCGATTCCGTGATCAAGCGGCTGAATAAAACCGCAGCCGCTCCGGCCGCCAAGCCGGACCTGCTGGAAGCTCCGGCGGGCGCCAAGCAGGCGGTCAAGTAACGCCATGGCGATGACTGTCGCAGAGCTGGCCGCGAAACTCGGAGCGCCATGCGAGGGCGAGACGTCCGCCCGGCTGTGCCGCGCCGCGGCGTTGCGCGAGGCGGGCGAGGGCGACGTGACCTTCCTCTCCTCCACCCGCTACGCCGCCCAGGCCGCGGCCAGCCGCGCCACCGCGATCGTGGTGAAGGCCGACTGGAAGGGCCTCTGCGGCGCCGGCGCGCTGATCCGGGTTCCCAATCCGGATGCCGCTTTTATCCGCATCGCCGGCCTGTTCGCGCCTCCGGCGCCTCCGGCGCCCCCCGCGGGCATTCATTCCACCGCCGTCGTCGCGCCCTCCGCCGTGCTGGGCGAGGGCGTCTCCGTGGGGCCTTTCGCCGTCATCGAGGCGGAGGCGGTCATCGGAGCCGGAACGGTGATCGGGCCGCATGCGGTCGTGGGCTTCGGCGTGACGATCGGCGCCGGCTGCCGCCTCTATCCGCTGGTCAGCATCCGCGAGCATTGCCGCCTGGGAGACCGGGTGATCGTGCACAACGGCGCTGTGATCGGCAGCGACGGCTTCGGCTATTACCCGGATTCGAACAAGCACTGGCAGAAAATCCAGCAGGTCGGGATCGTCGAGATCGGCAACGATGTCGAGATCGGGGCCAACACCACGATCGACCGGGCCCGCTTCGGCGTGACCCGGATCGAGGAGGGGGTCAAGCTCGACAACCTGATCATGGTGGCCCACAACTGCGTGATTGGCGCGCATACCGCCGTGGCGGGCCAGGCGGGCTTTGCCGGCTCCACCGTGATCGGCCGCCACGTCATGGTGGCGGGCCAGGCGGGGTTCTGCGGTCACCTTGAAGTCGGGGACGGGGCCATCATCGGCGCGCAGGCGGGGGTGACCGGGGATGTCGCGGCCGGCTCGTTCGTGCTCGGCATGCCGGCCCAGCCCCGTGCGCAGGAGATGCGGCAGAAGGCCCTGGTGGCGCGCCTTCCCAAAATGAGGGAACAACTGGCGGCGCTCGAGGCGCGCCTGAAAGCGTTAGAGGCGCGGACGTGAAAATTTTAGTGACAGGCGGATCCGGCTATATCGGCAGTGTGACGGTGGAGCAGCTGCTGGAGCGCGGCCACGAGGTGACCGTGTTCGACAACCTGGAGCGCGGCCACCGCGAAGCGGTGGATCCCCGCGCCCGCCTCATCGTCGGCGATCTCCGGCAGCGCGAGTCCATCCGGGCGGCCCTGGGCGAGGCCCGGCCCGAGGCCGTGGTCCATTTCGCGGCCTACGCCCTGGTGGGCGAGTCGATGCTCGACCCGGATCTCTATTTTTCGAACAACGTGGGCGGCGGCCTGAACCTGGCCGCGGCCATGAAGGACGCCGGCGTCAGGCGGCTGGTCTTCTCCTCCACCTGCGCCGTTTACGGGGTGCCCGAGCGCGTCCCGATTACCGAGGACCTGCCCAAGAACCCGGCCAATCCGTACGGCGAATCGAAGCTGCAGTTCGAGAAAATCCTTCGCTGGTACGAGGAGTGCCACGGGTTTGAGACCGTGCGGCTGCGCTACTTCAACGCCGCCGGCGCCACCGAGCGCTTCGGCGAGGATCACGATCCCGAGAGCCATATCATCCCGAATGTGCTCAAGGTCGCCCTTGGCCAGGCGGACGCGGTGAAGATTTTCGGCAACGATTACAAGACCGCGGACGGCACCTGCGTGCGGGATTACATCCACATCCTCGACCTGGCCCAGGCGCATATCCTGGCGGTCGAGGGCGGGAAGCCGGGCGCCTATAATCTCGGTAACGGCAGCGGGTATTCCGTCAGCCAGGTGGTCCAGACCGCCCGCGAGGTGACGGGCCATCCGATCCCCGCCGAGTTCCATCCCCGCCGCCCGGGGGACCCCGATGCGCTGGTGGCCGACGCCCGCCTGGCCGCCCGGGAGCTGGGCTGGAAGCCCCGCTATCCCCAGCTGAAGTCGATTGTCGAGAGCGCCTGGAACTGGACCCGGCGGCACCCCCGGGGATACCGCGCATGACCGCGCCTTCGGCCGCCCGCCTTGGCGCTTGCCTGCGCCGCGCCGGCGCCACGCTGGCGGTCGCCGAATCCTGCACCGGCGGCCTGCTCGGGGCGCGGCTGACGGCGGTCAGCGGCAGCTCCGACTGGTTTCGCGGCGGCGTGATTTCCTATTCCAATGACGCCAAGGTCCGCCTGCTCGGCGTTCCCGTCAAAACCCTCCGCGCCCGCGGCGCCGTCAGCGAAGAGACCGCGGCGGCCATGGCCCGCGGCGCGCGCCGGGCGCTTGGCGCCGACTACGGCATCGGCATCACCGGCATTGCCGGCCCCGGGGGCGCCGTTCCCGGCAAGCCCGTCGGCACGGTCTGCATCGCCGTGGCCGGCCCCCGGACGCAGGTGATCGTGGCGCGATGCCTCTTCCCGGGCGGCCGGGCCGAGGTCCGCCGGGCCGCCTGCCGAAAAGCGTTCGAGATGCTCGACGAACGGCTGGGAACTGTGGCATAATAGCTTCTTTCCGAACGATTCCGGCGCGCGCAAGAAACAAGGATATGGATTATGGCGAAAGCACCCAAGACTGAAACCAAGGGCGGCAACACGGCATTGGATGCCGTCATGGCGGCGATTCAGAAGGAATTCGGCGAAGGCTCCATTCTCAAGATGGGCGATGCCGCGGCTGTGAAGCATGTTCAGGTCGTCTCGACCGGCGCCTTTTCCCTGGATATGGCGCTCGGCATCGGCGGGCTGCCGCGCGGCCGCGTGGTCGAGCTGTTCGGCCCGGAGTCCTCCGGCAAGACGACGCTGGCGCTGCACATCATCGCCAACGCCCAGAAAGAGGGCGGCGTGGCCGCCATCATCGATACGGAGCACGCGCTGGATCCGGGCTATGCCGCCAAGATCGGCGTCAACCTCGACGATCTGCTCGTCTCCCAGCCCTCCTCGGGCGAAGAGGCGCTGGCCATCTGCGATAAGCTGGTGCAGAGCCGCGCGCTCGACGTCGTGGTGCTGGACTCGGTGGCCGCGCTGGCCCCCCGGGCCGAGCTGGACGGGGAAATGGGCGACGCCCACGTGGGCCTGCAGGCCCGCCTCATGTCGCAGGCGCTCCGCAAGCTGACCGCCGGCATCGCGCAGTCCAGGACGCTGTGCATCTTCACGAACCAGATCCGCGAGAAAATCGGCGTCATGTTCGGCAGCCCCGAGACGACTCCCGGCGGCCGCGCGCTCAAGTTCTACGCCTCGGTCCGGCTCGATATCCGCCGGATCGCGTCCATCAAGGAGGCTTCCGGCCGCGTCATGGGCAACCGCACGCGCGTCAAGGTGGTGAAGAACAAGATGGCTCCGCCCTTCACGGAAGCGGAGTTCGACATTCTCTTTTCCAAGGGCATCTCGTGGGTCGGCTCCATCATTGACGCCGCCATTCTCCACGGGCTCGTGGACAAGCGCGGGTCGTGGCTGGCGTTCGAGGGCGTGCAGATCGGGCAGGGGCGCGACGCGGCCGTGGAGTTCGTGGAGGGCGATGTGGCCCTGCAGAAGCGGATGATGGAAAAGGTCCGGGAAAAGCTTGCGGCGGGTCCGGTGTTGCCGGGCAAGGGCGCGGCTCCGGCCACAGCAGGCGAATAAACCGGTTGGAGCGAGGGGCACCATGGCACGGGCATTGACGGCGGATGAACTCAGGACACTTTACCTGGCTTTCTTTAAAAGCAAGGGACATGCGGTCATTTCGGGAAGCTCGCTGATTCCCGAAAACGACCCCACCGTCCTGTTTACCACGGCCGGGATGCACCCCCTGGTGCCCTACCTCCTCGGCGAGCCCCACCCGTCCGGCAGGCGCCTGGCGGATGTTCAGAAATGCGTGCGCACCGGCGACATCGAAGCCGTCGGTGACGCCACGCACCTGACCTTTTTCGAGATGCTCGGCAACTGGTCGCTCGGCGATTACTTCAAGGAAGACGCCATCCGCTGGTCGTACGAGTTCCTGACGTCGCCGGAGTGGCTGGGCTTCTCGCCCGACTGCCTGAGCGTCACCGTCTACCAGGGCGACGCGGAGGTGCCGGCGGACGAGGAGGCGGCCCGGGTGTGGAAGAGCCTGGGCATTCCCGACTCGCGCATTCACCGCCTGCCGCGGGAGGACAACTGGTGGGGCCCCGCCGGCCAGACGGGCCCCTGCGGGCCTGACACCGAGATGTTCATCGACACGGGCAAGACGGCGTGCGGCGACGGCTGCCGCCCCGGCTGCCGCTGCGGGAAGTACATCGAGATCTGGAACGATGTCTTCATGCAGTACAACAAGAAGGCCGACGGCACGTACGAGCCGCTCAAGCAGAGCAACGTCGACACCGGCATGGGCGTGGAGCGGACGATTGCCATGCTCCAGGGCCGGCCCTCCGTGTTCGAGACGGAGCTGTTCACCCCGCTCATGGAGCAGATCCGGGTCCTGTCGAACGGCGCCTCCGACCAGCCCAGCGAAGGGGTGCGGGCGGCCCGGATCGTGGCCGACCACATCCGCAGCTCGGTGTTCATCCTGGGCGACCCCAAGGGCGGCGTGAAGCCCGGCAACATCGGCGCCAACTACGTGCTGCGCCGCCTGATCCGCCGGTCCGTGCGCTACGCCAAGCAGCTGGGCATCCCGATGGGCTACACGAACGTGCTGGCCCGGGCGGTAATCGCGATCTACGGGAAGATGTACCCGGAACTGGAACAAACCCGCGAGCGGATCATTGGGGAGCTGTCGGCCGAGGAGGAGCGCTTCGAGAAGACGCTGGCGGACGGGCAGAAGGAGCTCACCAAGCTGATCCAGGTGCTCAAGGAGCACGGGCAGGCCGTGGTGCCGGGCCGCAAGGCGTTCATGCTGTACGACACGTTTGGGTTCCCCCTGGAGTTCACCGAGGAGTGGTGCCAGGAGAACGGGCTGACGGTCGACCGGGTCGGCTTCGAGGAGGCGTTCAAGAAGCACCAGGAGCTTTCCAAGCAGGGTGACAAGTCCTTCAAGGGCGGGCTGGGGGATAACTCCGAGGCCACCACGCGCCTGCATACGGCCACGCACCTGTTGCACCGGGCGCTGCAGCTGGTGCTCGGTCCGCACGCCCAGCAGAAGGGGTCGAACATCACCCCCGAGCGCCTGCGGTTCGACTTCACGCATCCCGACAAGATGTCGCCCGAGCAGGTGGCCGAGGTCGAGCGGATCGTGAACGAGCAGATCGCCCGCGATCTTCCGATTGCCTGCGAGGTCATGACGCTGGAGCAGGCGAAGGAAAACGGGGCCACGGCCCTGTTCAGCGCCAAGTACGGCGAGCAGGTGAAGGTTTACGCGGCCGGCGATTTCTCCAAGGAAGTCTGCGGCGGCCCGCATGCCGCCCGCACCGGCGAGCTGGGCCGGTTCAAGATCCAGAAGGAAGAGTCCTCCAGCGCCGGCGTCCGCCGCATCCGGGCCGTGCTGGAAAAGCCGTAGCGGGTTTTCCGTCATGCCGGATGTGAAATCCATATTTGGCGACGACGCGGAGCCGAAGAAGGCGAAGCCGTCGATTTTCAGCGAGGCGGACAAGCCCGCCGCTCCGAATGTTTTTTCGGAGGCGGATAAGCCGGCGGCGCCGAAGGTCTTCTCGGACGAGGAGAGACCGGACGCGCCGAAGGTTTTCAGGGATGACGAGAAGGGCCGCATCTGCCGCTACTGCAAGCACTACGTGGTGAATCCCTTCGTGCAGCGCTGCGCCCGTCACAAGCGCTCCGTTGAAGCCACGGATACCTGCCCGCAATTCGAGAAGGCTGAGCAGGAAGATTGTGAAGAATAGGGGATAGGACCGATAGGCGCTATAGGACCTATAGCCTATAGGACCTATTGCTGCTTCAGCAACTGCCGTTGCCTCACCGCTTCATACAGCAGCAGGGTGGCGGCCTGGGCGACGTTCAGCGAATCGGCCTTGCCGAGCATGGGAATGCGCACCTGCAGGTCGGCCGCCTGCATCCAGAGGTCGCTGAGCCCCACCTGCTCCGTCCCCACGACGATGGCCACGCCTCCGGTCATGTCCACATCCGTATAGTTTTTATCGGTGTGCGGCGTGGCGGCCAGGATGCGGATGTTCCGCTCGCGCAGCCAGGCCAGGACCTCGCCCGTTTCGGCCACCGCGAGAGGGACGGCAAAAAGCATGCCCGTGCTGGCGCGGACCACATTCGGATTGTGGACGTCGGTGCGCGGGTCGGCCACGATCACGGCGTGGGCCCCGGCGGCATCCGCCGAGCGGAGCAGGGTGCCGAGGTTGCCGGGCTTCTCGATGGATTCCGCCACCAGGATGAGGGGGTTGGCGGGGGGAGCCAGCCGCTCCAGGCGGCAGTCGATCTGGGGCGTGAGGGCCAGCAGCCCTTCGGGGCGGTCGCGGTAGGCCATCTTCTCGAACACCGGCGGGGCGCATTCGACGATCTCGGCGCCGGCGGCCTGGCAGCGGGCGATGAGGGCGGGTTCGTTGACCCCGAGGAAAAGGGAGGGGCAGGTGAAAAGACGGGCGGGCGGATGGCCGTTATCCAGGGCGCGAAGCAGCTCCCGGTAGCCCTCGATGATCATGAGCCCCGCCTCGTCGCGATGGGAGCGCTGCCGGAGCCGGACCACCTCCTTGACGAGCGGATTTTGGAGGCTGGTCAGAATCATGGTGTGTCGGCGAAGGGCCTTAGGGGAGTTGCGTGATGGTGGCGGAGACGGAAACCGCGGTGATCAGGTCGTTGCTGGAGACGACGTTGGTGGGCGAGTTGCCGGAGGCCCCGGTGATGAACGACTCGACCGTCAGGATCTGGGTGGCGGCGTTGGTGGAAGTGGAGGAGGATCTGTAGATGACCTGATTGCCGAGTCGCTTGTTCAGCGTGCCCAGCGATTCGGCAGACAGGGACCAGCGATACTCGTACCCGCCCGAGACCGTGAAGACGGCGCTTTCGCCGGAGTGTAGGGTGATGGACCTGGGCTCCAGGGTCAATTGAACGTCGGCGGAAGACTCCGCTTCGCACCCGATGAAAAGCAGGGACGACACGGCCGCGAGGCTGCAGGCGAACACGATCCATAGACGTTTCATAGGGCTCTCCATACGCTGATGGGATGCATACTAAACTGCGCTGTTCCGCCTGTCAATGCGTGAACAGGCGGTCGACTTCCCGTTGGGCGATGCGCACGGCATTCCGGGCGTTGGCCAGGTTGCCGTGCACGGTGTAGACGTCGCGGACTATGATTTCGACCGGCACGTCGCGGGTTACCGCCAGGGTTTCCCGGATATGGGCGGCCCAGGCCTCTTCGTTCAGGGTCTTGTCCACGCTGAGGAAGTTGGGATCCGGCTTGCGGGAGAACACAATGTCCTGCCCTTTCAGCGCCTCGGCCATGAACGCCTGGTCGCACCAGCGGGAGATGGATACCTTTTTGAGATGGGGGTAGCGCCGGATGTCATCCCAGAACGGGTGGGCGGCTTCGCAGCAACCGTAATAGAGGAGGCCCATCGGCTCGCAGACGTCACGATAGTAGGGGAAGCAGAACTCGTGGTACATGTCCGGGGAGATGCCGACCGTCTCCTGGCTGTTGGCGCAGCCCCACATGTCCTTCAGGCGCACGGGGCCGCCGTTCCAGTCGGGTTGCGGAAGGCGTTTGGTGAAGTTGTAGCTGGAGCCGAAGCTGGACTCGTTGCCGTTGTTGCATTGAAGCAGCCCCTCGGATTCGGCCCAGCGCATGGAGGCGAGCGCGTTGTCGCGCAGTTTTCCCATCAGGGCATGGACCAGGTCCGGGGTGTCGCACATGGCGGTGAAGAAGGCTTCCATGCCCATGAGCTGAACGACGCGGTAGGTCAGCATGGTGAAGCCGAAGGTGCCGGTTTTGATCCGCACGGGCAGCCGGTCGCCCAGCAGCTCCTCGAGGAAGGCCTTCCAGGCGTGGGTTTTCGGACGGTCCACGCCGAAGGTGGTCGGCTTGATCAACGCCAGATCCTTGGCGAGGTCATGAATGGGATGCAGGTACCGGTAGCCGGTTTCGACGCCCTCGCCGTCCTTGATCAATTCCACCGGAACGGACACGCCGACGTCATCGATATCCGTGAACCAGCCGATGTTGAACGTGTCGGCGATGACCTTGTCGTCGTCGATCAGTTCATGGTTCCGGGTCTGGTAAAGCATCTGCTGCTCGATCTTGCGGCCCAGGGGGGAAACGCAGCGGAAGGCCGATTCAGGCAGGAAATCGCGCGCGAAGGTCCACGTTTCGATGACGACGGGCGGGCGGACGTGGGCGCCGCCGTCGTTAAGCGCGTACCAGCGGGCGCGGCGCTCGGCCATGACCGGCAGGGCGGCGTACTCGGCTTGCTTGGCGGCCAGGTCGCGCAGGTAGGTTCGTTCGGTAGCGGGCAGCTGCCAGTCGTTTGCCATGGCGTCTCCTCATGTGAAAGTGGGGTTACGAGGATGTAGGGACCCTTTCACAATCCTTTATCATAATCTTAATCCTAATCTTAATCCACTCTGATGATGTCCTCGTTTCATAAAACAAGATTAAGATTACGATTAAGGATCATGTCCATGAGCCACACGATTCGCCTATCCGCCGTTGAGTCAAGACTTGTACAGAAGGAGGGGGTTTGAGATACTGGACGGCTGAGATGGGGCCGCGCCTTGGCGCGGAAGAGCCCGCTCTGAAAGGAACGATGAAACAGGGATTTGCCGTCATGCTGTTGATCGGCCTCTTGGCCACCGGGTCGCTGGGTGCCGAGCCCGTGCAGATCGACGGCGTTACCGCCTGGGTGAATGGCTCGGCCATCACCGTCATGGATGTTCTCCGCGAGTCGCAGCCCCAGTTCGCCGCCCTGCTGCAGGAAAAGGGGCTGACCCGGGCCGAGGTGAATGCCCGGCGGATGGCCATTTTCCGCCAGGCCCGGCGGAACCTGATCGATGCCGAATTGATTTACGCCTGGTACGGGAAAGAGAAGGAAAAGGCGCGGGTCGAAATTACCGATCAGATGGTCGACACCCGGATCAATGACATTGTCCAGGAGGAGTTCGGCGGGAGCCGCGAAAAGCTGATGAAGGCCCTGGCCGAGGAACGCCAGACCTATGAGGATTGGCGCAACAAGATGACCCGCCGCGTCATCGTGCAGGGGTTGCGCGGCCGGGAGGTCGCCGCAAAGGTGCAGATCACCCCCCAGGCGGTGCGCGACTATTACGAGAAGAACAAGGCCCAGTACGACCATCCCGGGCAGGTGCTGCTGCGCCGGATCGTGCTGACGGGGCGGGATGCCGAGGCCCGGAGCCAGGCCCTCCTGGATCGCCTGGCCCAAGGCGAGGATTTTGCGGCGTTGGCTAAAAGCGCCGCGGGCGGCAGCGATCCCGCCGGCGGGCTGTGGGGCTGGCGCCAGGAGGCGGATCTTTCCGCCGTCCTCCGGGACAAGCTGGGAATCATGCGGATGGGCGGAGTCTGCCGCGTTGACCTGGGGGGCGACTGGTACCTGGTCAAACTGGAAGGCCGCAACACGGTGTCCTTCGAGGATGCCCACGCGTCGATCGAGGAGACGCTTCGCCGCCAGGAGGCCCAGCGGATTCTCGAACTGTGGATGAACAATCTTGAGCGCGAGTTCGATGTCAAAATTATTGAGCAACCCATCTGGGATGAATAGCCCGCGCAAACGGAGAACGGTCCTGGCCCTGACGCTGGGCGACGCCGGCGGAATCGGCCCCGAGGTTGCCCTTCGGGCGGCGCTCGACCCGGCCTGGCCGAGCTCCCTTCACCGCGTCCTGGTGGGATCCCGTGCCGTGGCCGATGCCGCCGCCGAGCTGTGCCGGGTCCGCCCGCTTCCCGACTGGAATCCGGAAAAGCCGGGAGCCGCCCTTTCGCTCTGGGATCCCCGCCCGATTCGCCTGACCCACTGGCCTGGCCGGCCGTCGGCCGCCGCCGCCCGCGCCGCCGCTTCCTGGATCGAAGCCGCCGTGGAGGGCTGCCTGCTGGGCCGGTTTGACGGTTTGGTCACCGCTCCGATCTGCAAGGAGGGACTGGCTATGGCCGGCATTCGCTTTCCGGGCCACACGGAAATGCTGGCGGCCCTCACGGGCACCCGGCGCTATGCCATGATGCTGGCGGGCGGCCCCCTGCGCGTGGTGCTGGCCACCCGCCATCTGCCCCTGGCAAAGGTGCCGGCCGCCGTGACCGCGGAAGCCATCCGCGAGGCGGCCGAACTGACGGTGGAGAGCCTCCCCTGGCTGGGTTATCCGCAAGGGCGCATCGCGATCTGTGCGCTCAATCCACATGCCGGCGATGGCGGGCTGCTGGGGCATGAGGAGGAGGCGGTCATTATTCCCGAAATTCGCTCCCTCCGCCGCCGGGGATTTCCCGTCGACGGGCCGATTCCCGCCGATGTGGTATTTTACCAGGCGTGCCAGGGCCGTTTTGCCGCCGTGGTGGCGATGTATCACGACCAGGGCCTGGGGCCGCTCAAGATGCTGGCCTTCAATTCCGGCATCAATGTCACGCTGGGGCTGCCGATTGTCCGGACCTCTCCGGATCACGGAACGGCCTTCGATGTGGCCTGGTCCGGGAAAGCCGATCCGGGAAGCATGATCGAGGCCGTCCGCCTGGCCGCGCGCCTGGCGCGGCGTCCGAATCCCTGGGCGGCGGGGCGGGGGCGGATATGACGGAGAAGCTCACCAGTCCGCGCGTGGTGCGCGAGACCCTGGCCGCGCTGGGCGCCACGCCCAGCAAGGCGCTGGGACAGAATTTCCTGATCGACGCGCACATCGTGGAGATCGTGGTCGACGCGGCGGATGTGAAGCCGGAAGATCGCGTGCTGGAGATCGGCCCCGGGCTGGGGGTTCTGACGGACGCCCTGGCGGAGCGGGCCGGTTTTGTGCTGGCGGTGGAGAAGGACCGGACCTTCGCCGCGCATGTGAAGCGGCGCTTTGCGGACCGGCCCTCGGTGAGGGTGGTGGAAGGCGATTTCCTGGAGCAGGATATTCCCGCGCTGCTGGCGGAGCATCGGATCACCAAGGTGGCGGCCAACCTGCCGTACAACACGGGAACCCGGATGCTCGTGGAGCTGATGCAGGCCCCGAATCCCCCGGTCCTGATGGCGGTCACCGTCCAGATGGAAGTGGGCGACCGGCTGGCGGCGGTGCCGGGCGTCGAGGAGTTCGGCATGCTGAGCGTTTGGGCGGCCGTCGGCTACCGGGTGGAGAGGCGAAAGAAGGTGAGCCCCTCCTGCTTTTATCCGGCGCCCGGGGTGTGGTCGGCGGTCATGCGCCTGTCGTCACGCGATCCGGATGGCCCGGTGCGGCGGGGCTCGGCTCTCTTTTATGCGTTGACCCGGCAGGCCTTCCAGCACCGGCGCAAGCAGCTGCAGGGCATCCTGGACCGGGCTCCGGAGCCGCTGCGTGTGGCGCCGGAGGTGTCGATGCCCTGGCTCGAGGCGCTGGGATTGGATCCCCGGGCCCGGCCGGAACAGTTGTCGGTGGAACAGTGGCTGGCCCTCGCCGGCCGCTTGGAAGTGCTTAAACAGAACTAGGAGATGAACATGTACCTGACAGGTTTTGCGGACGAGGCGGCGACGGATATCCAGGGGCAGATCAAGGCGACGAAGGAACTGGGCTGGACGTTCATCGAATCGCGCGGGGTGTTCGGGAAGAATATCCACGACATCAGCGACGCCGAGTTCGAGACGGTTTGCGAAGCGCTGAAGGGGTCGGGCGTCTCGATCAACTGCTTTGGCTCCGCCATCGCCAACTGGGGCAAGCAGATCACGGATCCGTTTGACAGCTCGCTGGAGGAGACGAAGCGCGCGATTCCCCGCATGCAGCGGCTGGGCGCCAAGCTGGTGCGCATCATGAGCTTTGCCGTGCTGAAGGACCGCAAGGCGGACGACCAGATGGAAGAGGAGCGCTTTCGCCGGGTGCGCGAGCTGGTGCGGATGTTCAACGATGCCGGGCTGACGCCCGTGCACGAGAACTGCATGAATTACGGCGGCATGGGCTGGACCTATACCCTGAAGCTGGTCGAGCAGGTGCCCGGCCTCAAGCTGGTGTACGACACGGGCAACCCGGTGTTCACGGACGATCGCAGCAAGCCGGAGCCGTACCCGAAGCAGTCGGCCTGGGAGTTCTATGACCATGTGCGCGAGCATGTGGCCTATGTCCACATCAAGGACGGCATCTGGGACAACGAGACTCAGAAGACGACGTACACCTTTCCCGGCGAGGGGCAGGGCGACGTGAAGCGCATCGTCACGGATCTGCTCCGCCGGGGCTATCACGGCGGCATTTCCATGGAGCCGCACCTGGCCGTGGTGCATCACGAGCCGACGTCCTCCGCCTATGCCGAAAACCGCTACGCCAACTATGTCGAATACGGCCGCCGCTTTGAAAAGCTGCTGGCCGAATGCCGTGCCGGCCTGAAGAAGTGAGGGTGATGAAATCGTGATGCAGGAAGAGCAATGGCTGGTGATCCGGGACTGGTTCCGCGACTACGGGACTGGGTTTGCCGGGCCCGACGGCAAGCTGCACGCCATGCTGCAAAGAAAGGCGCAACATTCGCGGCGTGTGGCGGCCAATGCCGCCGAAATCGCCCGCGAGTCGGGCGCCGCGCCGGGCGAGGTGCTGTTCGTGCAGACGGCGGGGCTCCTTCACGATGTGGGGCGCTTTCCGCAGTTCCGGGATTATGGGACTTTTTCCGACCCGCGCTCGGTTGATCATGGCGAGCGGGGCTTTGCCGCTCTCTGTGAGGATCCCGCGTTTGTCCAACTCGATCTGCCCGGCCGGAGCGATCTGCTGGCGTCGGTCCGGTACCACAACAAGCGGGTGTTGCCGGAGAATCTGACGCCCTCCGAGCGCCGGCTCACCGATATCGTGCGGGACGCCGACAAGCTGGATATTTTCAAGGTGATCCTGGATGCGCTTGAAAACGGGGACTTCGAGAAAAACGACCTGGTGTTTCTGCATGTCGCGCCCGAGGGGCCCCCGAATCCCGCCATCGTGGACTGCATCCGGCAGGGGCGCACGGCCTCCTACACCGATATTCGCAATCGGACCGATTTCGGGCTCCAGCTCCTGTCGTGGGCCTTCGATCTGACTTACGCGGCCACCTGCCGCCGGCTGCTGGAGCGGGGGCTGTTCGATGCGATCATCGCCCGGTTGCCGGACTATCCCGGGGTCCGCGACTCGGCCGCCTTGGCGCGCCAGCAATTGGTCCGGCGGTGTGATGCAGAAACAAAGGGGACGGCATGAAACTGGTTGTTCTGGACGGCTACACGTTGAATCCCGGCGATTTGTCCTGGGATGCGCTCAAGGCTTTGCTTCCCTGCGAGATCCATCCGCGCACGGCGCCGGTGGACGTCCTCGCGCGCGCGGCCGACGCCGAACTGGTGCTGACCAACAAGGTGGTGCTGGACCGCGCGGCGATGGCCGCCCTGCCGCGCCTCCGGTACATCGGGGTGCTGGCGACCGGCTATAACGTGGTGGATGTGGCAGCGGCCCGGGAGCGGGGCATCGTGGTCACGAACGTCCCGGAGTATGGCACCCGGTCCGTGGCGCAGATGGTCTTTGCCCTGCTTCTGGAGCTTTGCCATCACGCCGGCGCCCATTCCGAGGCGGTGCGGTCGGGGCGATGGACCCGGAGTCCTGATTTTTCCTTCTGGGATTCGCCGCTCGTGGAACTCGACGGTCTTACGCTGGGGATTGTGGGACTGGGCCGTATCGGCAAAACCGTGGCGTCCCTGGGCCAGGCCTTCGGCATGAACGTGATGACGTTCCAGCACCGGGCGAAGGAGGCGCCGCCGGGAATCCGGGTGACGGGCAGCCTGGATGAGCTGTTCCGGGAGAGCGACGTGCTGACGCTGCACTGTCCGCTGACCCCGGAAACGAAGGGATTGGTCAAGGCCTCCAGCCTGGCGCTGATGAAGAAGTCGGCTTTCCTGATCAATACGGGGCGCGGGCCGCTGGTGGAGGAGCAGGATCTGGCGGACGCCCTGAATGGCGGCCGGATTGCCGGAGCGGGCCTGGACGTGCTGTCGAAGGAGCCGCCGGCCGGGGACAATCCGCTGCTGACGGCGAAAAACTGCATCATCACGCCCCACTGCGCGTGGGCCACGCATGCGGCCCGGCGCCGGCTGATGGAGGCGGTCGTGGAGAACGCCCGCGCCTTTTTGGCCGGCTCGCCGAAGAATGTGGTCTAGGAAATAAGCGCTTCCGGTGGCCGATACCGATAGCGATATCGAAAAAAAGACCGGCAACCCGGTCGCGCAACTGATTTAGGCGAAAAAAAAAGGGGAGCCGAAGCTCCCCCTTTTTCAGTGATCGTTGCCGAAGCAACGACTACCAGCGTCCGCCGCCGCCGCCGCCGCCACCACCGCGGCCGCCGCCGAATCCGCCGCCGCCGCCGCCGCCACCAGTGCGGGGCTTGGGCTGGGATTCATTGACGCGCAGGGCGCGACCATTCAGATCCACGCCATTGGTGGCCTGGATGGCCTTCTCGGCCTCGGCGCGCTCGGGCATTTCGACAAAGCCGAAGCCTTTGGCGCGACCGGTTTCGCGGTCCATCACCACGCGAGCCGAAGTGACCTTGCCATACTGTGAAAACAGTGTCTGGAGGTCCTGGTCCGTAGCGGAGTAGGGAAGGTTGCCGACATAGATGTCCATCTGAGCTCCTCGTTGTGTCATATACTACTTTGTTATATCCGATTCCCCACCATGACACCAGCTGAGCCCGGATGCGGCCGCCTTTTGAGCGCCGTAATCGAATATCATCCCGCTTTTGCCGGGGAATGTCAACACTTGATTTTAAGGGCATTTTTTTGGCCAGGCTCTTGCAGTTTGCGCCATGCGTGTTATGCTAATCGGTCCTGTCATGATAACCCTTGTAGACTATAAAGCGGGCAACCTGACCAGCGTCCGGTTGGCCTTCGAGCACCTCGGCGTGCCGGTCCGGATCACCGATGATCCGGCGGTCGTTCGGGATTCCGACCGCATCGTGTTTCCGGGAGTCGGCGCCGCCGCCTCGGCCATGGAGACGCTGCGGGCCGGCTCGCTGGTCGAGTCCCTGCGCGCAGCCGCCGCCCGGGGCGTGCCGTTCCTGGGAATCTGCCTGGGAACCCAGATCATCCTCGAGAGCTCCGAGGAAGACGGCGGCGTGCCCTGCGTCGGCCTCATCCGGGGCTCCGCCCGCCGGTTCCAGTTTGACGATCCGCGGATCAAGGTCCCCCAGATGGGCTGGAATGCCGTGTCGCTGCGCCGGCCGCATCCGGTCTTCGAAGGCATTCCCGACGCGAGCGAGTTTTATTTCGTTCACAGCTACTATCCCGATCCGGCCGAGCCCGGCGACCGGCTGGGCGACACGGAATACGGCGGATTCACCTTTGCCTCCGTGCTGGGCCGCGGGAACGTGGTGGCGACCCAGTTCCATCCCGAGAAGTCGGGACGGGTGGGGCTCCAGCTGCTGACCAATTTCGCGAGGTGGGACGGCTCATGCTGACCAAGCGCATCATCCCCTGCCTGGACATCAAGAACCGGCGCGTGACCAAGGGCGTCAAGTTCCAGAACAACGTGGACCTGGGCGATCCCGTGGCCATGGCGGCCGGCTACTGCGCCGATGGCTGCGACGAGTTGGTGTTCTACGATATCACCGCTTCGGCCGAGCGCCGCCCGATTGACATCGGGATGGTCAGCGAGGTGGCGAAGGCCATCCATATCCCGTTCGCGGTGGGCGGGGGCATCTCGACCATCCAGGACATGTCCCGCGTGCTGCTGGCGGGCGCCGAGAAGATTTCCGTCAACTCCCTGGCCGTGCTCAAGCCCTCCCTCATCGCCGAAGGCGCCAGGGCCTTCGGCCGCCAGTGCATCGTGCTGGGCATGGACCCGGTGCGGGCGGAGGACCGGGTACGCTTTCCCAGCGGCTACGAGGTGACCATCCGCGGCTTCCGCGAGCGCACGGGCCTTGACGCCCTGGCCTGGGCGCGGCAGGCGGAGGACCTGGGCGCGGGCGAAATTGTTGTCAATTCGGTGGACGCGGACGGCACGCGGCAGGGGTTCGAGCTGGCCCTGACGAAGCTGATCGCGGAAGGCGTCCATATTCCGGTGGTGGCCTCCGGCGGCGCCGGGCGGCCGTCCCACGTGGTGGACGTGTTCCGCGAGGCGCATGCGGATGCCGCCATCGTGGCGGGAATGATTCATACGGGCGAGTACAAGATCCAGACTATCAAAGCGGCCCTGGCGGATGCCGGGATCCCGGTGCGGCGGGTGTGGTAGAACGGGCGCGGGCCCGAGGCAGGTGGCGGCATGAATATGAAAAACGATTCGCTGGAACGCTGGACCGTGGACCAGTCGGTGGAGCTCTACGGCATCCGGACCTGGGGCAGCAGCTATTTCGACATCTCCCCGGACGGCGTGGTGATGGCCCGGCTGCCGGGGCATAACGGCGAGCCGGTGAACGTCAAGTTCACCGACATCGTGGAAGGCCTGCACGCGCGCGGCATGATGCTGCCCGTGGTGCTCCGCTTTACCAGCATCCTGGGCGACCGCATCCGCCTGATCAACGAGACGTTTCACCGCGCCATCGAGTCCCTGGCCTACAAGGGCCAGTACCGCGGCGTGTTCCCGATCAAGGTCAACCAGCAGCAGCAGGTGGTGGAAGAGGTCTGCCGCCATGGCCGGACCTGGCACCACGGGCTGGAAGCCGGCAGCAAGGCCGAGCTGATCGCCGCTCTGGCCTACCTGCACGATCCGGAGGCCTACCTGGTCTGCAACGGCTACAAGGACGAGGAGTTCATCCGCCTGGCGCTCTACGGCCAGAAGATGGGCCTGAGCCCCATCCTGGTGCTCGAGATGCCGGGCGAGCTGGAGCTGATTCTCAAGGTGGCGGCCGAGGTCGGCGTGCGCCCCTGCATCGGCGTGCGCGTGAAGCTGTCCGCCCGGGCGGGCGGCAAGTGGACCGAATCCGGCGGCGACCGCAGCGTGTTCGGCCTGAACACGGCCCAGATCATCGACGTGGTCGACGAGCTGCGCCGGCGCGACATGCTGGACTGCTTCCAGATGCTCCACTACCACCTGGGCTCCCAGATTCCCAACATCGATCACATCCGCGCGGCCATCGCCGAGGCGGCCCGCATCTACGTGAACCTGGTCCAGGAAGGCGCGGCGATGGGCATTCTCGACATCGGCGGCGGCCTGGCCGTCGATTACGACGGGTCCCACACGAACTTCCCCAGCAGCAGCAATTACGACGTGCTGGAATACGGCACCGACGTGATCGAGGGCATCATGCGCGTGACCGATCCGGTCGGCGTGAAGCATCCGGTCATCATCAGCGAGTCGGGCCGCGCCCTGATCGCCTATCACTCCGTGCTTCTCTTCAACATCCTCGACACGGCCCGCTACAGCTCCCACCAGCCGCCGGACGCCCTGGATCCGAAGGCGCCCGAGGCGCTGCGGAACCTGAAGGAAGTGGCCGACACGAACATGACGGCCAAGAACCTCCAGGAGTGCTACCACGACGCCGTCTACTATCGCGACGAGCTGCGCACCGGGTTCATGCACGGGGCCATCACGCTGCGCGAGCGGGCGCTCGGCGAGCAGATGTTCTGGCACATCGTCGAGAAGGCCGTGCGCGAGGCGCGCGACCTGAAATACATCCCCGAGGAGCTGCAGAAGCTCGAGACCGTGCTGGCCGACATCTATTACGGGAACTTCAGCGTCTTCCAGTCCCTGCCCGACTCCTGGGCCATCGGCCAGCTCTTCCCGGTCATGCCCGTCCACCGCCTCGACGAGCGGCCCACGCGGCTGGCGACGCTGTCGGACATCACCTGCGACTGCGACGGGAAGATCGACCGGTTCATCGACCTGCACGACGTCAAGGAAGCCCTGCCGGTGCACGAGCTGCGCGGCTCGGAGGACTATCTCATGGGCGCCTTCCTGATCGGCGCCTACCAGGAGACGCTGGGCGACCTGCACAACCTGTTCGGCGACACGAACGTGGTCACCGTGACCTGCGACGCCGAGGGCGGCATCGAGTTCTCGCACGAGATCCACGGCGATGCCGTGGCGGACGTGCTGAGCTATGTCGAGTACGAGCCCAAGGACATGGTCGAGCGGTTCCGCGAGCTGGCCGAGAATGCGGTCCGCGGGAAGCGGATCGCGCCCCAGGAGCGGCGCGACATCCTGGAGGCCTATTCGGCCGGATTGCGCGGCTACACCTATTACGAATCCTGAGCGGGAGGACACCATGAAACGCATATTGATTATCGGGGCGGGCGGGGTCGGGGGCGTGGTCGTGCACAAGTGCGCGCAGGTTCCCGAGGTATTCGGCGAGATTTGCCTGGCCAGCCGGACCCAGGCCAAGTGCGACAAGCTGGCCGCGCAGCTGTCCCGGAAGATCCGGACCGCGGCCGTGGACGCCGACGATCCGAAGCAGACCGCCGCCCTGATCCGCGACTTCAAGCCCGACCTGGTGCTCAACGTCGCCCTGCCGTACCAGGACCTGGCCATCATGGACGCCTGCCTGGCCGAGGGCGTGCACTACCTGGATACCGCCAACTACGAGCCGCCGACCGTGGCCAAGTTCGAGTATTCCTGGCAGTGGGCCTACCGGCAGCGCTTCGAGAAGGCGGGGCTGATGGCCCTGCTCGGCTGCGGGTTCGATCCGGGCGTCTCCAACATCTTCATCGCCTACGCCCTGAAGCACCACTTCGACGAGATTCATGAAGTGGATATCATGGACTGCAACGCCGGCAGCCACGGCAAGGCGTTCGCCACCAACTTCAACCCCGAGATCAACATCCGCGAAATCACCCAGCGCGGCCGCTACTTCGAGGGCGGCGCCTGGAAAGAGACCGATCCGCTGACCGTGCACAAGACCTTCGACTTTCCCCAGGTGGGGCCGAAGGAGATGTACCTGATGTATCACGAGGAGCTCGAGTCGCTCGTGAAGAACATCCCGGGGCTCCAGGCGATCCGGTTCTGGATGACCTTCGGGCAGGAATACCTGACGCACCTGCGCGTGCTGCAGAACGTCGGCATGACCCGCATCGACGAAGTCGAGTACGAGGGCCGCAAGATCGTGCCGCTGAAGTTCCTGAAGGCCGTGCTGCCGGAGCCCTCCTCGCTGGGCGAGAACTACACGGGCAAGACCAATATCGGCTGCATGATCAAGGGCCTCAAGAACGGCAAGCCGCGCACCTATTATGTGTACCAGGTCTGCGATCACGCCGAGTGCTACAAGGAGGTCAAGGCGCAGGCCATCTCCTACACGACCGGCGTGCCCGCGATGATCGGCGCCAAGCTGATGCTCCAGGACACCTGGAGGAAGCCGGGCGTCTGGAACACCGAGCAGTTTGATCCCGATCCCTTCATGGCGGACTTGAATAAGTACGGGCTGCCTTGGGTGGAGACGTTCCTGTGATCGACTGGAAAGCCGTCCCCACGCCGTGCTACGTGGTCGACCTGCAGGCTCTGCGGGCCAACCTCCGGCTCCTGGCGGACGTCAAGGCCCGGGCCGGCTGCCGCATTTTGCTGGCGCAGAAGGGCTTTTCCATGTTCAGCGTCTATCCGCTGGTGCGCCAGTATCTCGATGGCGTGTGCGCCAGCGGGGCTTGCGAGGCGCGGTTGGGTCGCGAGGAGATGGGCGGCGAGGTGCATGCCTTCAGCGCCGCGTATGGCGATTCCGATTTCGCCGAACTGGTCGGGCTCTGCGATCATATCGTGTTCAACTCGTTCTCCCAGTGGGAGCGGTTCCGGCCTGTGCTGGCCAGGGCAAGCCGCCCGATCAGCGCGGGGCTGCGCGTCAATCCCGGTTATTCCGAGGTGGCCGTGGCGATCTATAATCCCTGCGCGCCGGGCTCGCGGCTCGGCATTCGCCGGCAGGCGTTCGAGGGGAAGTCGCTGGAGGGCATCGAGGGGCTGCATTTCCATTGCCTGTGCGAGGAGAATGCCGATGCGCTGGAGCATGTGCTCGCGCATGTGGAAGAGCAGTTTTCGGAGTTCTTTGGACGGCTGAAGTGGATCAATTTTGGCGGCGGCCATCACGTCACGCGGCCGGACTATGACGTCGAGCGCCTGGTCCGGATTGTGACGGGTTTCCGCGCGCGTTATCCGCATCTGCAGGTGTATCTGGAGCCGGGCGAGGCGGTGGCCCTGAATACCGGCTGGCTGGTGGCGACCGTGCTGGACGTGGTGGAGGCGGATCTGCCGGTGGCCATCCTGGATGCCTCGGCCGCGGCGCATATGCCGGATGTCCTGGAGATGCCGTACCGGCCGAATGTGGTGGGCGCCGGCAAGCCGGGGGAGAAGGCCTGGACCTGCCGGCTGGCGGGCCTGACCTGCCTGGCCGGCGATGTGGTGGGGGAGTACAGCTTTGAGGCGCCTTTGAAAACGGGCGACAAGGTGGTGTTCCTCGATATGGCTCACTATACGATGGTGAAGAACACCACCTTCAATGGCGCGCGGTTGCCGTCGATCGCCACCTGGGATGAAGGCGGCGCCGGCCTGCGGATCATCCGCGAGTTCGGCTACCGGGATTTCAAGGAACGGCTGTCCTAGTCAAAGCGGAGATCGCATGCTAGTCGAGGAAGCGCACTTAAGCCGGCGGTGGCGGATCGCGATAAACGGGTCGGCGGCGCTTGTGCTGGCGGCGCTTGTCTTCCTGCTCATCTGGCGGTCGCCCATGCTCCACTTTGGCGCCTCCTCGGATCCGCGCGGCTGCCTGCTGACCAGCCAGTCCCTGCTGGACAAGGGCACGGTGGACCTGGGCGGCTATCCGGCCCGCGTGATCCAGAAGCGGCGCATCGCCGGCCATCTGGATGACGGGTGCTACATCGGAAACAGCCTGCTGGCGTTGCCGGTTGTGGCCGGAGCTAGGCTGGCGGGCCTGGATATGCTTCGCGAGGATCAGGACCGGTTGCTGCAGCGGTTTCTCGCGGCCGTCACGTGCGCGGCGGCGGCGATGCTCATCTTCGCGATCAGCCGCCTGTTCCTGCCGCTGGCCGCCTCGTTCCTTCTCACCCTCGGCTTCAGCCTGGGCACCTCGTTCGCGAGCACGATGGGGACGGCCTATTGGAGCCACAATTTCTGCATCGTGTTTGAGCTGGGCGCGCTCCTGCTTCTCCTCCTGATGGACCGGGCGAAGCGGCTCGTCCTGTTGCCCGAGCTCCTGGCTTTCTGCCTGTTCTGGGCCTACGCGGCCCGGCCCGCGTCCTTGCTCTTCACGCCCATCGTGCTCGCGTATCTCCTTTTCCGGAATCCGAAAGTTGGCTTTCGCGTGATGGGCTGGCTGCTGGTCCTATTCGGGCTCTTTGCCCTGTTCTCGATGAAGCACTACCACTCCGTGCTGCCGCCGTATTTCCTGGGCGCGCGCCTTGTTGAGTCGCAGGGCGGGTGGCAGGCATTGGCTGGCATTTTCCTTTCGCCCTCACGGGGGCTTTTCGTGTTCAGCCCGTTCCTTCTTGTCGGGGTTATCGGCTGCCTCTCCGCCCTCAGGCCCCTGGGCCGCAACCTCCTCTTCCGTGTCCTGGCGGTCTGGGTTGTCCTTCACTGCATTCTCCTTGCCTGGCGCCAGCAGGTGTGGTGGGGCGGGTGGTGCTTCGGCCCGCGCTACATGACGGATGTGCTTCCGGCCTTCCTGGTGCTGGGCTTGCTTTGGCTTCATCACGCGAGGACCGCCTACGCCCTGAGAACCCGGAGGATACTGGAAGCCCTGGCCGTGGTGCTGATCGCCGCCTCGGTCTGGATCAACACCGGGCAGGGGCTCTACAATACGGCCACTTCAAAGTGGAACGCCAACCCGGATGTCAACAGTCGGCCCCAGGTGTTGCTCTTTGACTGGCGCTATCCCCAATTTCTGGCCACGCCAGAGCGGAACAGGAAGCGCGCCCTGGTTCTGGCGGAAGAGCCGCCCGCCGAGCCCGCGCCGCATTAAGAGCGCCGGGCGCATGCGGGAAGGCGGGAAGCAGTGGAGGGCCGACCTCCGCGTCGGCCGCATGCGCAAGAACGATCTGAATTATATCTATTTTAGGGACAGCCCGGTTTGCGCTTGCGCTTCACTTCAGGATTCCCGAAAATCGTTTCGCAAACTCAAAGCGTATCGATAATCACAACCACCGAATGACTTCCCGGGAAATGGGTTCGGAAACCTATAAAACATTCGGAGACCTGAAACAAATCACTGAACCGCCGCGAGGGAACGCAAAGAACACAAAGAAACGCCGGTCATTTCCTGGTCTCGCGCAGTGACTCACCCAAACGAACAGCGTGATGCAAAAGAAAGTTGAAATAGGGTTTGTTCTGATGGGCGTCGCGCTGTTTGGGGGGTGTAAGTCCGTCCTCTCTCATGCATACGGTGCAAATCGCATCTATTCCGGGACCCGTATGACCTTCGAGATGTCTTGTCCGTGTGTCCGTGTAATCCGGGGTTGGAATCCGCGGGATCCGCGTTAATCCGTAGCTTCTTCTCGTATCCGGCTCCCGTTCAAGCCCCTACAATCCTCTCTTCTCCGCGTCGCAGTGTCTCCGTGTGAACACTCTTATCAGGGGCAGGCCATGCTTCCGGGCGCAGACCCGATGCGCGCTCGTGGGCTTCACTTGACAGATGCCGCTATATTCTGGAGTATCACAAACAAGGGAACGCCTGTCGCAGGCGTGGTGAACGTGCCTGCCAGACGCAAGGAGTCAAACAGCCTTGGATAAGCCAAACGTTATCGTGATGTTGATGGACAACCTGGGATACGGAGACGTGGGCTGTTACGGATCCGCGCTGAACCGCACCCCGAACATCGACCGGCTCGCGCGGGAGGGCGT
>CAXNFL010000006.1:0-23735 GCA_964201555.1 Kiritimatiellia bacterium | reverse complement strand
GGGATGCCGGAGCCGGTCGTGTCGCAGGCCAGGATGAAGGCCAGGTAGTCGCGCACGACGCCGAGCTGGCGGTGAACGAGGGAGGCATCGCCCGTGCGCCGCCAGTGCAAAAACAGGAGAATGAGGTAGTTGGCGGTTTCCTCGATGGCCATGTCATGATGGTAGGCTTGTCCGTTGGCCGAGGCGCCGGTGCCGATGTCGTGCGACTGGAACCGCAGCCCGGCGCCCCGCTCGCCGAGCGCGAGCCGGCCGTCGCGGGCGAACTCCGGCCAGGCGTCCAGCTCCAGGCCCAGGAGCTCGGGCCAGAGGGCCAGGTAAAAGGGAGCCTGGGTGTATTCCACGTCCACGGTGGAGTGGAAGAGGCAGTTGCCTTCCCAGACGGAGAGCCAGTCCCGGCCATCGCGGTCGATCCACCACGTGTTGATCAGCCAGGAGTGCAGGGTTTGGGCCAGCAGGGCGTTGACGGAAGCCGAGCAGTTGTTGCTGGCCACAATGCCGTCGACGGCCTCCGCGTTCCTGAAGAGGCTGCCCCCGTCGCGCGCGGCCCAGCCGGCGACGGCCTCGAGGCCGTCAAAGCGGCGGGCGAAGCGGAACGGATGGCGTTTGCCGAACACTTCGAAAACCGAGCCATGCCACGTGCACCAGGCCAGGTCCAGCCGGGCGGCCTTCGGTTCGGCGGAGGGGACGGTGCAGGCGAAGCCGGCGTCCGTGGCGCGCCCCTGCAGCGCCACGAACCGGTCGTGCTGCGGAATGCGCTCCGGCCGCGTGGTGTCGCCCTCCGTCGGAAAAGGCTGGCGCAGGGCGGTGCTGTCAAAAAACAGGTCCCCGGTCGCGGGGCCGCTCCGGGTGAAGCGGAAGCCGTCGCCGCCGATTTCGAAAAAGAGCTCGGCCTCGGGGGGGCGGTTGATCTGCGTGTTCCAGCGGAAGTGGCCCGGCAGGTGTTCCAGTTCCAGCCGGATGCCGAGCACGGGAATGGTCGAGAAATCGGGGTCGCGCGGGCGGAACGGGGTGACGAACGTCAGGATGACCTTGAGGGCCGACTCCGCGTCCACGCCGATCAGGCGGATGGAGCAGGGGGTGATGCGCTGGTCGAGGAAATCGAACGGGGCGCCCTCGCCGCCCAGAGGGAAAATCCGGCGCCGGCCGTGGATGACGGCTCCCGCGGCCACCCGGGCAACCGGCATGCCGCTGTAGGCGTCGAAGCGGATGAGCCGCAGGCAGCGGGCCACGGGATCGAGCACGAATCCATGGCGCGCGCCCAGAACGGCAAGAGGCTCGCATTGCAGGTGCATGGGGGCTACTCGCTGAAACGGATTTCAGCGAAATCCGAGAGGTTGTCGCTCGTGATCGAGCCGGTGGTGTTCATGCGCTGGTATTCGCGAACGCTGCCTTCCCGCTTGGGGGGGCCGCCGGCAATGTTCGACCGGTCGCCCACGCGGTGGCGGGTGAAGTTGCCGGTCCAGAACGACGAGCTGGCGGCGCCGGGGGTGGGAAGCCGGGCGTTCGGGAAGAGGGAGAAGGGCAGGAACACTTCGAGGCTCCAGAAGTCGGGCCCCTTGAAGACGCCCGTTTTCATCGCCGTGGCTTCCCAGGTCAGATCCTTGTTGTGGTTGTCCAGGGTGTTGCCGGCGGCGTTGATGATGATCTGGTAGAAATCGCCGGCGCTCTGTCCCGAGGGGTCGATGAAGAGCTCCACGTTATCGTCCCACCACATCTCGCCGTTGTCGTGCCCGCCATGCCGGGTTTCCAGGAGGTCCATGAAGGGCTCGCTCAGGCGGAAGCCGAGGTAGATGCCCTCGGGGGTCCAGAGGCCGCGCAGGACGGTGGGGTACTGGGCGGGAGCGCCTTTGTCCTTGCCGGTGGCCTTGATGAAGGAGACGGGCAGCGCGCGCTCCCAGTTGGGCTCGTCGAGCTTGCCGTCCAGCACGGGCGCCTCTCCGACTTTCTGGAGCAGGAGCGGTTTGAAGCCGGTGCCCTCGGCGAAGTCGCGCGATTCCTTGAAAAAGGCCTCGAGATCATCCTTTAGATAATCGAGGCGGGCCATGATCAGCGGGTCGGCTTTGGCTTCTTCCCGGGCGCGGTGATAGAGGGCTTCCATGTGCTTGACGGTCTCGCGGGGGAAGCTGATCTCGTAGATGGCCTTCGGAGAGAAGCGGCCGTCGGGCCAGCGGCTGTCCTCCCAGCCCTTCATCTGCAGGCCCACGAGTTCGCGCATGGAGGCGGCGGCGGGCCCGAAGAGGCGCTCGCAGAAGGAGTCGATGGCGGCGTCGACCGGGAAGTCGGGATTCCACAGGCACTTCATCCAGGCGTAGAGGCTGACGGTCTGGCGCGGCCAGTGGTTGAACTCGCCATTGATGAAGGTGCCCACGGTCTTGTCTCGATTGGCCAGGTAGAAGCGCTGCACCACGTGGGGGTAGAGGAAGGCGGCCTTGGTCTTATGGGCGGGCCACACATCGTACTCCCAGTTCTGGATCTTCCGCCCCGAGGCGGCCATCCAGGAATCGATGTTGCGCTGGTCCGCCGCCAGGACGGAGGGCTCCTTGTAGGAGGCCATGCCCGGCATGCCGCAGACCTGCATCTCCACGTTATCGGGAAAGCGGGCGCCTTCGGGGCAGGTGGTGTAGTTGAGGTAGGGCAGGAAGATGATGGTGAAGGGGCGGTCCGGCCAGCGGGTCTTGACCGCCTGGGCCAGGTTGGCGACAAAGCGGACCATGATCCGGGACGCCGTGCCCTGAGAGCCGCCGTCCTTGTTCCACAGGGCTTTGCAGTCCGGGCAGGTGCAGGAGAGCTCCACGTCGGCCGGGGAGACGGTGATCGCCTGGCCGTTCATGATCCCCAGGAAGAATTTTTTCTTGTCGACGAAGTTCTGGATCTGCTCGAGGTAGGCCTCGAGGGTTTTGGGGCTGCTATAGCAGAGGACGCTGAAGTCGCGCGTGCCGTCGGCCTTGAGCTGGAAGACCTCCGGGGCGGTGTTGGTGTAGGCGGTCTTCGACCAGTTCGGCGAATGCACCTTCAGGTCGACCGGCCAGGAGTTCCCGGCCCGGAGGAATTGGTGCAGGGGCCCCATTTTCAGTCCCGCGCCATGCCAGGGATCGTTGGAGTCGGGCCAGATGACGCGCTTGCGGAAGAAGGGGGCGTCCTCGATCCAGAGCGGGGGGACGGCGATCGTGGAGGCCGGGATGACGCAGATGCCGAAATCGTCGCCGTTGGTCTGGGGGATGGGCAGGAACCAGCGGACGCCAAGCACGCGCTCGGCGAACTCAAAAGAGCCCCAGATGGCCCCGTTGAGCGGCGAGTTGGTGTTTCCGGTGATAAACACCTTGTTGCCCACGGTCTTGATCGCGAAGCCCTCGGCCGGCATCGCGTCGGGCTTCAGTCCGGCCAGGGCGGCCTCGGGGCAGGCCCCCAGCACCAGGGCGGGCCCTTCGGGGACGCGGTTGGTGATGGCCAGTTTGGCGCCGGAGGTTTTTTCGATGAAATACTGGAGCCTAGTGGCGGCTTCAGCCATCGCACGGGACTTGGGGCCCGGGACGGCGATGACGGCGGCGGGAACTCCGTTCGAGACGAGGAGAACCGGTTCCTGCTTCGGCGCCTCGCGCACGGTGACCGGATTCAGATCCTTGGCCTCCCAGGGAACAACGCCCGCGGCGCCGGGTTTTGCGGCCAGAACGGAAACCAGGAAACAGAGGCTTAAGATTGTGCGTGACATGGTTAGCTCCAATTGTTACCGCTATAGAATAACAAAGACAAAGTTCGAATCTCAAGTGTTTTTTGGTTAGGGGCCTTGATTTCGCCAGTGAATTACGATTGCGATTAAAGCCGGAATACACCACAATGAAGAGTTAACTGCTCTTTTTGGTTGAAAGGCCGGATATGCACGACATTGCCCCCGAAAAAACGTTGCGCGAGAAGATGGTGGAACTGGTGGACAACCTGCCGCCGGATCAGGTGACCCTGGCGGTGGTGCTGGACCGGATCGGCCATGAGGGCTGGCTGCTGTTCTGTGTGTTCCTGACGCTACCCTTCATGGTGCCGGTCTCGATTCCCGGGGTCAGCACGGTTTTCGGGGCGGTGATCCTGCTCATCGGCATCAACCTGACCCTGGATCGGCCGCACCGGCTGCCGGACCGCCTGATGCACCGGTCCTTTCCCAGCGCCAAGTTGAAGTCGGCCCTGACCAAGGGGACCGTCTGGCTGAAGCGCCTCGAGCGGATCAGTCATCCGCGCCTGGCCGTGTTCACCCAGGGGTATGTGGCCGACCGGATGAACGGGCTGATGCTGGTCCTGGGCGCCCTTCTCCTGATGATGCCGTTCGGACTGGTTCCTTTCTCCAACACCCTGCCGGGGCTCGCCATTCTCTTCCTGGCCGTGGGCATGTTGCAGAAAGACGGCGGCTGCATCCTTCTGGGCAACCTGACTAACCTGGCGACGATCGTGTATTTCGGGTTCCTGGTTTACACGGGGTCCGAGGCGATGATGGCCGCGGTGCGCAAGATGACGGCCTTATTCCATTGAGGAGAGCGGCGTGCAACAGATTCTGAAAGATTTTACCGTCGACCGTTCCACGGGCGAGCGCGTGCAGGCCCAGATCGAGGCGTTCCTGCGGCACCAGGTCTGGTCGGGCCGCATCAAGCCCGGCGACCGGCTGCCCAGCACGCACGAGCTGACGCGCCGCTGGGCCGTCAACCTGGTGTCCGTCCAGAAGGCCATGGAGCGCCTGACCCAGTGGGGCCTGCTGGAGCGGAAGACGAAGATGGGGACGATCGTGCGCCCGCTCACGATCGGCGTCCTGGTCCAGCCCGACCTGGCGCAGGAGTCGGTGCATTACATCCGGGTGCTGGCCAAGGCGATCCGGGAAGAGGTGGAATCCCATGGCTGGATTCCCCAGGTGTATGACGATTTTTCGGTCAAGATGAAGTTCGATCGGGTTGAGGAGTCGGCCAATGCGCGCCGGTTCCTCACCGACCAGACCACCAGCCGGTTTACGGGGCTGGTGCAGGTGGCGATGACGCATTCCACCTGGACGCTTCTGGCGAAGAGGACGGAGGTGCCGTTCGTGCATTGCAGCCAGGAATACCGGACTTCCGACGTCATGAACGACTATTACCGGTTTGCCTATGATACGGTGGAATATCTGGCCAAGCGCGGTCGTAAAACGATTGAAATCCTGGGCTTCCAGGAGAACTCCGAAGAGTTTTCCGCCGCCCTGGCCGCCGCCGCCCGCTTCGATCTGCCCAAGATCCGCACGCACCTCTACGAGGGCGAGAAGTCCAGCCTGCAGGCCGTTTCGAGGCAGACCCTCGGCCTGATCGACGGCTGGAAAAAGGAAGGCCGCCTGCCGGACGCGCTGATTGTGTCGGATGACATCGCCATGCGCGGCGTGGCGATGGCGCTGATCCAGAAGGGCATCCAGGTGCCCTCCAAGATCGAGGTGGTGACCCAGGCCAACACCGAGGTGCAGTTTGAATATGGTATTCCGGTGATCCGGTATGCCTTCACCCCGAAACGGAACGCGGAGTATGCGCTCGATCTTCTGTGGAAGAAGATGGTGCACGAACCCTTGCCCGACCGGCCCATCTTGCTGTCGGGCCGATTCATGGAGCTTTAATGCGCGAGTTGATGCTGGTAGCCCGCCCCGATTATGGCGGAGCGTTGCATGAGGAGGCGGTCCGCCGTTTTGGCGGCGGTTCCGCTGTTCCCGTTCATCCGGACGAGCCCGGGGTGGTGCGCCTGACAGGCGAGGCCGTTCCCAGGGCTTGGCGGGAAGGCCGGAACACGTTGATTTTTGCCGCTCAGTGGCTTTCCGATCCGGAGCTCGTGCCGGCCGCGGAGGTGCCTCACCGCACCATGATCGAGGGGCTGTCGGCGCTGGCGGGCGGAGTCGCCCCCTGGACGATGCATGCCTTTGCCTCGGGCCGGGACACGGAGGAGGGGCTTTACAAGACCGCGGGGCGGCTGGGCGACGCGCTGCTGGCGGCTTGTGCGGAGCAGGTGCCCGACCTGTATCGCCGGTTTGTGCCCCCCCGGAAGGCGGGAGCCGAGGCCAAGGTGTTCCAGCTTTGCCTGACGGCGAAGGGCGCCTGGTGGAGCCTGATGCAGGTGCGCGATCTGCTGGACCCGTTTCCGGGCGGCGAGCATCGGATGCCGTTTGATTCGGCCGCCCCCTGCCGCTCCTACCTCAAGCTGGAAGAAGCGTTCGATATCATGGGAAAGTCGCCGCGGAAGGGCGATCGCGTGGTGGATCTGGGCGCTTCGCCGGGCGGCTGGAGCTATGCCTTCCTGAAGCGGGGCTGCGAGGTGCTGGCCGTGGACCGGGGCCCGATGAAGATTCCGGACCGCCATTCCTCCGGGGGCCGCGTGCGCCATATGCGCGTGGACGGGGTCGGGTTCCATCCCCCCCGCGAGTGGGATCAGGTCGACTGGCTGGCGTGCGACATGCTCGTGCCGCCCGGCGCCACCATGGGACTTCTGAGGCGATGGCTGGAAGAAGGCCGGGTTCGCCGCTTTGTCGTCAATTTCAAGATGCCCCAGCAGCATCCGGATCCCATCCTGGAGCCGATCGAGGAGATGCTCAACGGGATTCCGCGCCTGCGGTTCCGCATCCGCCAGCTTTATCATGACCGCCGCGAAGTCACGGCCATGGGCGAAGTGAAATAAAAAACGAGTGACAAATATCGCTTGATAGAATTATAATACGTAACGGTTTGTAGGAAAACGGGGAAGAAGTAAGCGGGAGGTCCGGATGAAAGCGTACGGGATGATCATGGGGTGTGCGGTGGCGGGAGTTCTTCTGGGAGTGGGTGCGTCGGCGCAACAGGCGCCCGCGCCTGCGGCCGGGACCGAGCGGCAGGAGGCCGTCAAGGCGGAGTCCAGTTCGTCTTTCTCGGACCTTCAGCCCGCGGTGATCACCCTGGGCGCGCGCGCCTGGGAAGAGGGTAGCGCCGAGGGCATTGGCGATTTGCTCCTGCCGGTCTACTCGACCCGCTCGGGCCTGTTTTTCCTCAATCCGCGCTCCTCGTTCCGCGATGAGGAAAGCGAAATGAACCTGGGCGCCGGCTACCGCCAGATGATCGGCGATCACCGGATGATTGCCGGGTTGAATGCCTATTACGACCGGCGCGAAACCGAAGCCAACAATCAGTTTCACCAGGCCGGGTTCGGGGCGGAATTCCTCAGCGAGTGGGTGGATGCCCGGGTCAATTATTACCTCCCCGAGAACGACATCAAGGATGCCGGGAAGACCGAATCCCTCGATAGCTACGAGTACGATGCCCGCGCCTATGATTGGGACAAGCCTTACGCCCGGGGGAACGCCGCCATCCAGAAGGGGACGCGCATCGACTCGCGCATCCTCGCCCAGACTTACAGCCATGTGGGTTACGAGGAACAGGCCATGGAAGGCTTCGATTGCGAAGTCGGCGTGCGCCTTCCGATCCCGCTGGTGCAGGATTGGTCGGAGGTGAAACTCTTCGCCGGCTACTATTCCTTCGACAACGATCTCTCCAGCACCGTTGAGGGCTGGAAAGGCCGCCTCGAGGTGCGCGCCGTGCCGGCCCTGCTGCTGGACGCCGAGGTGTTCGAGGACGACGATCTCAACGGCAGCTCCTACTATGTCGGCGCGCGCATGCAGGTGCCGTTCGACATGGGAGCCTGGGCGGCCGGAAAGAATCCGTTCGCCGGCACCTTCGCCGCGTTCAAGCCCGCCCGCCGGAACGCCGCCCGGCCGTTTGATCACCGCCTCACCGAGATGGTCATGCGCGATCCGCGCGTCCAGGCCTCCGTGTCGGAGCCCACGGAAACGGTGGAGTTCACCGTCCAGGAAGTGCTGAAGCAGGTCCGCAAGCCCGTGGTGGATACGCTCTCCGATTCCCTGATCTACGTGGATCGCGACAATACGTCGGGCGTCGAGGACGGGTCCTATGAGCACCCCTTCAGCACGATCGGCGAAGGCCTCGAAGCGGCCGGCGGCGACTTCAATACGGTTTATGTGTTCGATTCGGCCACGCCCTATACGGAGCTCAACATTATCCGGAAAGATGGAATCTCGCTGATCGGGTCGGGGTCCGGACTCGCCGCCAACGGCGGCCGCCGGTTTGCCACGGGCATTTATCCGGTTTTGTCAGGCGCGCCCCTGTCGGGAGCGTCCGGCTCGAAGCGGGGCGAGAAGTTCAGTGAACCCAAAAGCGGCCTTTTCGTAACGGCCGATGATGTCACCATCAGCGGCCTGGAGTTCCGCGGTGCTGTCATGAGCCAGCTGATGGACATGATCCGCGACGAACTGCTTCCCAAGAAAGACGATCCCGATGTCGGCGACCTGACGACGTTGTTAGTTCTCGGAGTTCAGTATTCCGGGATACTGGCTCTGGACGCCAACAACCTGATGATCCAGAACAACATCTTCGCGGGGAATGCGGTGGGACTGATGGTCCTTGAGATTGCCGGGGACTATGACAAAACCCTAGAGCCGATTGAACCGCACAGCAGTCATAATTTGCTGGTCGCCAACAACCGGTTCGAGGGGAATGCCGTCGGCATGCTGGTGTTGGGCGGGGATTCCGATTGGCTGAAGAATAACGTGAACCGGGTTCCGTCCTTCGTGTATGTGGCGGACAATCAATTCCAGGACAACCTGCTCGGCGTCGGCATCCTTCAGAGTAACGGGGGATTGACGACCTATCTGGGTAGAAATCATTTTAATACGACCCTGCCTGCCGGAATCGGAGCGGTGCTGGTCAACGTGGGCGCGACTATGGAGGCCCTGGTGGAAGGCAATACGGTCGATGGCAATCACACGATCGGAATGGGGCTGATCCAGGAGGAAGGCAATCTGCGCGCCCGCATCCTGGACAACACGTTCCGCGACTGCCAGCTGATGTCGCTGCTGGTCGAGGCGAACTCGATCAACGCGATTGACAGCCTGTTCGACATCAATCTGTTCAAGAGCAAGCTGCCGGATTATAGCGCTTATCTGGAAGTTTCCGGCAACACCATCACGGGGAACGGCCGGTCGATCGACCTGACGGAATGGCTGGGTCCGGTCAGCACCAGCAAGGACTCGTTCAATCCGGTTATCCCCATGCCCGATATTCCGGCCATGGCCTTTGCGCTCAATGGTTCGTTTATCGAAGTCAATATGGTCGACAACGAGTTCTCCCGGAACCGCGGCGGCGCCTTGTTCGGGATGATTGTGGGCTATAATGATGTAGCCGTTCGCATTTCGGGCCTGCACGGATCCGATAACGGAGGGCTCTTCCAGCGGAACGATCCGGGATTGTATGCCGACGGCGAGGTTGATGGATTGAGCCCGATCACGGACTATTCGGCCTTGATTATCGGCAAATTAAGATTGGCGCCGGAAACCGTTTGGGAGGACAATCACTTTTCGAATTCGCGGCTTCTGGCCATGTATTTGTACGGAAATCGCTAAGAATGATGTGTGAAAAGGGGCGGAGGACCATCCTCCGCCCCTTTTTTTATTGGCTTAGAAGCCGCTGCGGAAGATCTGGACGATCACCGGACCCAGCAGGACCAGGAAAACGGCGGGGAAGATAAAGGCGACAAGCGGGAAGAGCATTTTCACGGGCGCCTCGTTGGCCATCTTTTCAGCCCGCTGGAAGCGGCGCGTGCGCATCTGCTCGGCCTGGATGCGGAGCATGGATCCGATGCTGACGCCCAGTTCGTCGGCCTGCACGAGCGCCTGGACCACGGTGTTGAGGTCGTCCTGCCCCACGCGGGCGGCCATGTCCTTGAGCGCCTCCTTCCGCGTCTTGCCCAGCAGCACCTCCCGGAAGACCCGCACCAGCTCCTCGGTCAGCGGGTCGATGGCGCGCTTTTCGATGATGCGCTGGATGGCGGTCATGAAGTCCAGCCCCGCCTCCACGGAGAGCGTCAGCAGGTCCAGGACGAAGGGAAGGGCGCATTCGATGTCCTGCTGCCGCTCCTTCAGGGCGCCCCGGAGCCAGGCCCAGGGGGAGAAGGCGAGCGCGGCGATCACCAGGAGGAAGAACGAAATCTCCCGGTCGCGCAGCATGAAGCCGATCCGGCCGGGCATGTAAAGGAAGGCGAGCTTCATGAGGACGACTAGGAAGCCGCCCGCGACCACCGGGATCAGGATGCGGAGGGCCAGGAACTCGCGGGCCGTCAGGAGGCCCTCGTAGCCGGCCGCCAGGATCTGGCTGTCGATCTTTTTCCGGATCTTCTCGTATCGGGGCCCCTCGAACAGGCGGATGACGTTGGGCGTCAGGGGCAGGAGCAGGCGGAACAGGGGCGGGAGCCGCCGTTCCTGCCGCCGGCCGTCGGCCAGGGTCACATAGGTGATCTGGGTGGAAAGCCGGATGCAATACCAGGCAATGCCCCCCGCGGCGAGGGCCCAGAGCAGTCCGATGAGGATGTCGGTGACCGTGGTTGCCATGTTACACCTTGATCCGGATGATTTTGCGGATGACCAGCCCGCCGGCCACCTCGAGAAGCACCACCACGACCAGGGTGATGATGCCCGGCAGGGAGGTGACGAACGTCTTGATCATCTTGGGTTCCAGAAGACTGAGCGCCAGGAGGAGCAGGGCGGGCATGGCGCCCACCACGATGCCCTGGAGCCGCCCCATGGCCGTGAGGGAGCGGATGCGCCCTTCGATCCGGGCGCGCTCCCGGATCGTGGCGGCGATCTTGTCGAACACCTCGGTCAGGTTGCCGCCCGTGCGGCGGGCAATCTCGATGGCCGACACCATGAGCGAGAGGTCCTCGCTGGGAATCCGCTCGTTGAGCTGGGTCAGCGCATCCTCGAAGCGGACGCCGACGCGGGTCTGCTGCAGGAACACGCCGAACTCCTGGGCGATGGGGTTGCGCCCCTGCTTGACCACGGTTTCAAAGGCCTGCTGGATGCTGAATCCGGCCTTGAGCGCGTTGCTCATGGTGGTGAGGGCGTCCACCAGCTGATCGTTGAACATCCGGATGCGCCGGGCCTTGAGGAA
Source organism: Kiritimatiellia bacterium (assembly GCA_964201555.1). GTDB lineage: Bacteria > Verrucomicrobiota > Kiritimatiellia > CAIKKV01 > CAIKKV01 > CAIKKV01. The sequence continues at coordinate 12,765 of CAXNFL010000006.1, read as the reverse complement.
ACGGAGGATGAAGCGGGGGGCGTTGAGGGCCAGCGTGGCCGTGACCAGGCCGCAGACCGCTCCGACCGCGATTCCGGGGCCGGTGGTCAGGTCGCCCGTCAGCAGGAAAACGACGATGAAGCTGGCGGCGGCGGCGATGCGGGCCATGTCCAGGATCCGGCGCGGGGGGATGAACAGGAACATGTCCGCCAGGTCCTTGGCGGCGTCCGCCTCGTAGGCCGCCGAATAGGTGGCGGAGCCCTCGCGAAGCGCCTCCAGGAGCACGTAGGCCATGCCGCCGAAGCAGAGCGCGAAGAGCGCGGCAATCGGCCAGACATCGAAAAATGGATCGGCTAGCGGTGTCATGCGTGGGGATCGAAGATGCGGCGGTTCAGGGCAATGCCCCGGGCCGCCAGTTGTTCTATGAAGGTGGGAACGGACCCGGTGGGGACGAAGCGGCCCTGGATGACCCCTTTTTCGCCCACGCCCGTCTGGTCGAAGGCGAAGAGGTCCTGCATGGTGATCTGCTCGCCCTCCATGCCGCACACCTCGGTGATGCGCGACACCTTGCGGGATCCGTCGGCAAAGCGGCTCGTCTGGACGATCAGGTGCAGGGCCGAGGCGAGCTGCTCGTTGATGGCCCGCAGGGGCAGGTCCATGCCCGACATCAGCACCATCGTCTCGAGTCGGGAGATGACATCGCGCGGGGAGTTGGCGTGGACCGTGGTGAGCGAGCCGTCGTGGCCGGTGTTCATGGCCTGGAGCATGTCCAGCGCCTCGCCGCCGCGGCATTCGCCCACGACGATGCGGTCGGGCCGCATGCGCAGGGCGTTGCGCACCAGGTCGCGGATGGCGATGGCGCCGCGCCCTTCGATGTTGGGCGGCCGGGCCTCGAGGCGGATCACGTGGCGCTGCATGAGGCGCAGTTCGGCCGCATCTTCGATCGTCACGATGCGCTCGTCGTTGGGCAGGAAGGAGCTGAGCACGTTGAGGAAGGTCGTTTTGCCCGAGCCGGTGCCGCCGGAGACGACGATGTTCTTGCGCAGCAAGACGCAGGCCTGGAGAAAGAGGGCCATGGGCTCCGTCATCGACTCGTAGCCGATGAGATCCTGCACGGACAGCGGGATCTTGGAGAACTTCCGGATCGTCAGGCAGGGCCCGGAGAGGGAGAGGGGCGGGATGATGGCGTTCACCCGCGAGCCGTCGGGCAGGCGGGCGTCCACGTAGGGCTGGCTTTCATCGATGCGCCGGCCGATGGGCGAGACGATGCGCTCGATGATGGCGAGCACGGAGTCGTCATTCAGGAACGTGCGCCGGGTGAGGTGCAGCTTGCCTTTCCGCTCCACATAGACCGAATCGGCGCCGTTGACCATGATTTCGGTGATCTCGGGATCGGTCAGCAGATCCTCCAGCGGCCCCAGTCCCACGGCCTCGTCGTACAACTCCTTGGCCAGCGCGTCGGGGCTGATTCCCGGGGGCAGGCGGGCGCGGATGTCCTGGGTGATCTGGTGGATCGTGGTGCGGGCGCGCTCGCGCAGGGCCTTTTCGCCGATCTGGTTGCTGGTCAGCCGCTTGATGTCGAGCCGGTTGAGCAGCTCGGTATGCAGCTGCTTGCGCACGTCGCGGCTGACCTGCTCGAGGGGGTCCGGCTTGCCTTCCGGCTCAAGCGGCGGGGCGAAGATGATGGCGGGCTGGGCCGGGGGCGGCGGCGGCGGAGACGTCGTTATTCCGGCCGGGGAGCGAAGCTCGATCCGGTAGTCGCCGATGCCGATGACCTGGCCGGCCTGAAGCGAAATCCGGCCCGAAATCCGCTTGCCGTTGAGCAGGGTGCCGGTGTTGGTCTGGAGCGCTTCCAGCCAGCAGCCCTCGTCGCCCACGCCCAGCACGGCATGGCGCCAGGCGATCGAGTCGCCCGCCAGCATGATCGTGTTGTCCTCGCTGGCGCCGATGGTGTATACCCCGGGCTCCGGAGTAAACACCCTGTCGGGTTTTCCGGGACGGCTGAGGATCAGTTCGATCGGCGCTTTCATGGGCCTACAGGTTGGTTTTGCGACGGATCGTGCGCTGGCGGTACAGGTTCAGGTCGGGCAGGGCGCCCTCGAGGCGCTTGAAGTCGATCTCGGGGATGTCCCGCTCGAAGCTGACGTCATCCGGGTTCCGCAGCGAGAGGGTCAGCTGGCCCAGCCCGCGCATGTGCTGGATGAAGGTCAGCAGCTCCGCTTCACGCGGGGTCACCTCGAGGGAGATCATGTTGTAGCCCCCGGAGCGCATGGAATCGCTGCCGCCGGACAGGGATTCCGGCCGCGCCAGCTGGGCGCCGCAAGCCAGCACCGAGACGTCCTGCAGCACGGTCAGGGTCACTGTTTCCATCTCGCCCGCCGCGGTCCGCGAGGGCAGGGAGAAGGTGCCGAGGATGTCCACGTGGTCGCTGGGCTGGATCAGCCCGCTGACCGTTTCCGCGCCGCTCACGGCAATGGAGACGGCCCGCATGCCCACCTTGATGGTGGAGGAGAGCCCGCGCCGGGTGCGCTCGGCCGCCTCGACCTGGGACCACAGGATGGGCGCGCCGAGCTTGAGGGGGAAGAGGAGCTGCTTGTCGAGGATCTTGTAGTATTCCTCGGGGCTGACAAAGTTATCGCCCACGGCGCTTTTGATCTCGTCGCGCGTGGCCAGGTCGTCCTTTTTCAGCACGGTCCGCGAGGGCAGATCGCGACCCGCCACCACGATTTTGACCCGCTCCACGCCGGCCATCAGCTTCTGCCGTTCATTGTTCAGGTAGCGGTTGGTGAGGTAGAAGGCGGCGAGGCCGATCAGGACCGACAGCAGCAGGATAATCTTTTCCTTCATGAACGCGCTCCCGGATGGACGGTGGCGGGGTGCGGCATCAGTCCCCCGTCTTCAGCCGTCGATGCCATACAGTAACCACACAGGACCCATCGTGACCAGACATTTTCGCGCTGAATCCGCAGAGGGCGTCGCGGCGCAGGTAAAAGCCCATCGGGCCGATGGAGCCGGTTTTTCCGAGGGCGGGTGACCAGCCGTTCCCGGCCAGGGATTCGGCCATGAAGGCGCAGGCCTCCCCGGGTGTCCCGTCGGCCGTGAAGACGGCGATCGTGGTGCCGCTGTCCTCGTTGGCGGCGGTGAAGACGGGTCGGGCGCCCGGGGGGGCGCGGAGCGAGTCGGGCAGTCCGCCCTCGGCGGGCCCGGCCACGGCCCGGTGGAAATCGGCTTCCGATTGGGAAAAGCGGAACACGAGGGTCTGCCGGCCGCTTTCGGAGGTGGTGCAGAGGAATCGTGTCATCCGGCCATGCCCGCCGACGGCGCCCCAGGCCATGGCGGATCCGGGCAGGAAGGCGGCGATGTCGCCTTGCCGGCTTGCCTCGGCCCGCAGATGGTCGAGCGCCGCCGCCAGCGGCTCGGAGGCGCTCCAGACGTCCACTTCGGCGCGGCTTCCGTTCAGCGTCCAGCGGGCGGAGTAGGCGAGGGACCAGCCGGGCCGGCTGCCCGCCGGGGGCTGGGCCACGCGGCCCAGGTTTTCGAAGACGCGGGCGGAGGCGGCGCCGCCCAGGAAAAGGAGCAGCAGGGCGGCGGGGATGAGGAGCGGGCGTCTCATTCGAGGCCGCGGGTCCAGATCAGGAACACCTGGGATTCGAGCGTCAGCGTATCGCGGCCGAAGATGAGGTTGCGCGTGATGGGATAGAGGGCCACGGGGCCGCTGCTGGAATAGCCTCGCACGAAGCCGAGGCCGGGCAGCACCTGGGCGGAGTCGGACAGGGTGGAGACGGGGTTGTCCGGCACCAGGCGGCGCAGGTCGTCGGGCTTTGCGTGTAGGACAATGCCGTCCGAGAGCAGGGCGGCATTGCCGATCACGGCGCGATCGTCGCGGGTGTAGGCGGCGCCGTCGGGGCCGACCGTCCAATCCCGGATGTACTGGGGGCCCGGCGAGACGGGGGCGAAGTAGGCGCTGCCCAGCGCGGCGGCGCCGGCCTCGGCGCGGGCCTTCTGGAGCGTGCGGCCGTCCTCGCGCACGAGGGTGCCGATCTGGAGGAGCGCGGCGGTGAGGATGAGGATGGCGACCAGCCCCACGACGAACTCGACGATGGCTTGTCCCGATTTTGAGTTCATGTCAATGGCCCCTCCGCGTGCCGCCGCTTGAGGAGCCGCCGCCGGTGGTGGGCACCCGGCAGCGCCCGCTGTTGACCTCGAGCCAGTCCAGGCCCTCCTGCCGGAACGGCTTCGGCTCCCAGGTGCGCAGCTGGGAGCAGTAGAAGCAGCCGGGGTCGAGGGCGTCGGGCCCGCGCTCCAGGTAGGGCTCCAGGTGCTGGTAGATGTGCACGCCCCAGCCGGCCTCGCTGCCGCGGGAGGGGGCGGACGAGGTGTCCACGGGGATGAGCCGGATGTCGGTGAAGGCGGGGAGGACGAGGCCGTAGCGCGTCGGCAGGGCGTCCCCGAGCGCGCCGAAGGGCTTGGCCGCGGCGGACCAGGTGAGCGTGTCGGGCGGGGAGCCCGGCGTGAGCCGCTGCATCTCGGTTTCGATCAGCACGGCGGCGTCGGCGCCGGCGTAGTCGGCCGTTTTGCGCACGTCGGCCAGGAAGGGGAAGCCGCTGGGAATGCGGTCGGACCAGGGGCCCCATTCGTTTTCCTGGTAGCAGAACCAGGTGCTGTCGACATTCAGGATGGCCGGGTTGATCGGGCGCTCCGCCTGGCTGGCCAGCTCGGCCAGGAAGTCATTGGTGTTCTGGATTCGATTCGCCCCCGAGGCGAAGGGCAGGGCGTCCAGCTGCGTCTGGTGGCGCAGGTAGAGGCCGAAGTATTCGGCGTTCATCGGGCGGGGCTCCGTGATGAGGGGGAGGGCGGGCCAGTCCTTCCAGCTATTGTAGGACTCGAGCAGGGTCATGGCGTTGAAGAAGAACCAGCACCAGCCGCGGGTGGCCACGGCGCTGTAGAAATCCGGGTTGAGCAGGAAGTGGTCCCGGGTGGAGAAGTCGACGTAGAACCGGAAGGTGTCCGGCGCCGCGGCAATCCCCTCGCTGGCCAGGATGTCGAGCATGTCGGCGTAGTCCATCCAGCACGAGGGGTCGCCCGCGCTGTTTTCGTAGGGGTGATCGGGGAAGCGCACGTCGTATTCCTGCCGCACCAGGGTGGCGTGGTCCGTGATTTCGCGGGTGAAGGCGGCGTTGACGAAGATGCCGTTGTTCTTGGCGGCCTGCTGGGAGGCGGAAAGGGCGATCAGGGGGCCCACCATGCAGAGCCGGCCCTGGAGGTCGGCGCAGGCGGCGGCGGCCGGGCTGTTGGAGCTGCCGGTGGAGAGCGCGTCGGTCAGCGCGGCGGCCTGCGCGATGTTCAACTCGCCGATCAGGTTGAGGGTGATGCCCTGCCAGCGGGCGGCGGCGAGGGCGGCGGCGTCCCCGCCGTTGCGGGCCACGTGCTTGACGCGCACGATCTTGTGAAGGTCGAAGTTGAAGAGGCCGATCAGGAGCAGGATGACCATGAAGACGACCAGGAGAATCATCACCTGGCCCCCGCGGGGCGAGCTCGAGTTGGGGTTAATTGAGATCATAGCCCAGGTAGAGGGGGTAGTGGCTTTCGAGGATGGCGTCGCCGCCGAGGGGGATCGAGTCGCCGTCGTAGATCAGCCGGTGCAGGGGTGTCCAGAGAGGGATCCGCTGGCCGGTGTGGACGCCCAGGCCGGAGCCGCCCAGGTCGTCGATGCGGAACCAGATGTCGTTGTTCGCGCTGTTTTCCCAGTTTTCGTAATCGAGGATGCCCGGCAGGCGGGCGGCCGAGTCGCCGCCGAGGTAGAGCGGGATGCGGGCGCTCTCCACGGGGTACTGGGGGGAGGAGGGCTGGGCCCGCAGGGCGTAGTCCCACGCCTGGCCGGGCGTTCCTGAAAAAGCGGCGGGATTGGCGGGCCGGTCGATGACGGGCTCGAGCAGGCGGCCGGCGTTGGGAATGGCGGCCACGCGGATGACCTTGCCGCACATGAAATCGTTGAAGCCCACGGAGCGGGCGCGGGTGCCGCAGGAGGCGGCGTAATCGAGGATTTCCTTGGAGGAGGAGAGCTGGGAGAGCTGGAGAAGGCCGAAGAATATCAGGCATAGCAGCATCATGATGATGCAGGTTTCGAGCAAGGACTGGCCGGATTTCCTTTTCATGGCCTAAAGACGCGCATGCCGCCCCGGGCGAGCCCGGCGCGGCATGCAACGGCGGAATATCCGGTCTTCTTAGTTGCCTGTGCCGGTGCCGAGATCCTTCAGGTACTGCTGCGAATCCACGGTCGAGCTCGTGGTGCCGCCCAATTCCTCGGTGGCGCCCTTGAACTTGGCCTGGACCGTGTCGCTGAAGGCGGCCACGATGGCGATGGCGGCGAGAGCCACGACCACGACGATGATGATATATTCCGTCATGGTCTGGCCGCGCTTGCTGTGGGAACGTTTCATGCGGAACTCCTTGCTGAGCGATGACTCGTAATGAAGAAACTTACACTGTATCTAATATAATGAAACGCGGGGCTTCTGACAATTATTGTTTTCAGGGGTATTCGGACGAGACGAGGTCGAGAATGCGGCCGCCGTACTCCTTGAACGTGTAGAGGAAAAGGGCGGCCATGGCGACGACGGCCAGGAGAACGCCCATGACAACGGCGTATTCGACCATCGTCTGACCGCGCTGGAATCGGCGGGCTGGCATCTTGCCTTTCATGCCTTCACTATACCCTTCGGGATGGCGATTGACAAGCGGCCATCTCTGTTTCAAAGTAAGGATCGTTTGTCGTTGAAGAGGAGATCAGGATGACTATGAGCGCGTTGACGAGAGGGCTGGGACTGGGGTTTGGCCTGCTGGTATTGTCCGGTTGCGGGACGCTGACGCCGGACCCGGCGCCGGCCTCGGTCCGGGAAGCCGGCGGGGTGGAGACCGACGTGAAGGCGCTGCAGGAGTGGCGCCAGGAAGTCCGGCTGGAGCAGGAGAACCAGGCGCGCGACATCGAGAAGCTCCGCAAGCAGGTGAACGACCTGGAGTCGGCCTTCCGGGAGCAGCAGCAGGCCATGCGGGTCCAGATCCAGGACCTGGAGATGGCCCGGGAGCAGGACAAGAAGTTCATCATCGAGGAGCTCACCCGCAAACTGGTTGGCCTGCAGGGGGCCGTGTCGCCTCCGGCGCCGTCCAATGCGGCCAAGACCGGCTATGAGCATGTCGTCAAATCCGGCGAAACGTTGACGGACATCGCCAAGGCCTACAAGGTCAAGCCCGATGCCATCATCAAGGCCAATGGCCTGAAGAACGCCAATTCCATCCGGGTCGGACAGAAACTCTTTATTCCCGATTGAGGGTTGGGGAGCTTTTATAGAGGTTGTACGCTTTCCTGTCGGACAACGGTTATATTTTCCGTGCTCAGGGAATACGAAAACCGGGGCCTGTTTATTGCGCAGGCCGATCTAAGGCTGGATGACTCTTTTTCTGGGGCTAAGGCGGGGAAAAAGAAAGGAAATGGAGGAGAGTTCCCCCGTTCAATCCGTGGTACGGTTTTTGGGTGAAAGCCCCCATGGGGATAAGGAGGGAGCCTTATGATTCATCCAACGGCCTTTGTCATTGACCATTCCGCCGCCATGCGGGACAGCCTGGGCGCGATGCTGAAGGACTTGGGCCTGGTTGTCTGCGGCCATTCGCCCAATGGAGCCAGCGCCTTGGAATCCTTGCGGCTGCTGAAGCCCGATTTGATCCTGCTCGACATCCTGATCCCCGGGGGGACGGGAATCGAAACCATCTCCAATATCCGGCAGAGCGTTCCCGCCGCCAAGGTCATTGTCCTGACATCGCTATCGGATCGCGACATGGTCCTGGAGTGCAGGCGGCTGGGCGCGGCGGATTACGTGTTGAAGCCGTTCGAATGGCTCGCCTTGAAAAAACGGGTCACGCGGGTGGTCCGGTCGATGTCCGGGGAGCGGCTGGCGCTTGCGGGCGTGGCGCCCGCGGGGCTCGCGAGGGTGTCTTCCGGAAGTTCCTTTTTTGAGGATATCCTTTTGGATGCCAGGCGCGACAAGGCCGCATTCATCATTTCGCAGCCCAACATGAAGCAGGGGGATATCCAGGAGATGTTCGATGAACTCTCCGGATAAGAAAGTCGCGCACGCGAGCCGGGCCTTCCTGGACTATCTGGCCGAAAAGCATTACCTGACCGGCGAGCAGGCCGAGGTGGCGGGCCACGAGCTGCCGGCCGGGCGCCCGGAGTTCCAGCGGGACGAGCTCCAGAAGTCGGGCCTGCTGACGGAGGAGATGGGGTATGTGGCCCTGGCGGATTTCTACGGCTTCCCGTACATCGATCTGCGCACGGTCCTGTTCGATGCGAATGCGCTGAAGAAGGTGCCGCCCGAGATGGCGCAGCAGCATCAGGCGATTCCCTTTTTCCTGCTGGACGGCGAGCTGTCGGTCGCGATGTCCTCGTACGACCTCGAGAGCCTGGATCTGATCGGCAAATCGACCGGCTGCAAGATCAACCTCAACATCGCGCCCCGCTCCCATATCCTGAACGCCATCGAGATGCAATACGTGGCCGACGCCAAGCGGGTTCGCAATCTCCGGGTGGACGGCCTGAATGCCATGATCAGCGAGGAGACCGCTTCCAGCGAGATCGTGCAGCTCTCGAACTCGCTGATCGCCAACGCGATCAAGGAGCGGGCCAGCGATGTGCATATCGAGCCCGAGGAGGGGTTCGTCCGGATCCGGTACCGGGTGGACGGCCTGCTGCGGGAGGAAAAACGCCTGCCGACCGAGGTCCTGGCGCCGCTGGTGATGCGCTACAAGGTGATGGCGTCCCTGGACATTTCGGAGTCCCGCCGGCCCCAGGACGGGCGCATCCGGATGGTGCTGGGCCAGCGGGCCTTCGACCTCCGCATGTCGGTGGTGCCGTCGAAGGGCAGCGAAAAGGTGGTGCTGCGGATCCTGGACACGGCGGGGCTGGACCTGAATGTCGACCACATGTACCTGTCGGAGGCCATCGGGAAGCGGATCAACAAGGTCGTCCAGGTCACCAGCGGGCTGATCCTGGTGACGGGGCCGACGGGAAGCGGCAAGACCACGTTCTGCTATTCCATCATCAACAAGCTCAACACGATGGACCGGAACATCATCACGATCGAGGATCCCGTGGAATACCGGTTCCCGATCGTCACGCAGATCCAGGTGCACCAGGAGATCGGCATCAGCTTCGCCACCATCCTCCGGTTCGTGCTGCGGCAGGACCCGGACGTCATCTTCGTGGGCGAGATCCGGGACCTGGAGACGGCCCGGATGGTCACGGAGGCCGCCCTGACCGGCCACCTGGTGCTGTCGACCATGCACACGAACAACGCGGTCCAGGCGGTGATCCGGCTGGTGGAGATCGGGGTGGAGCCGTTCATGGTGGCCCCCTCGATCGAATGCGTGCTGGCGCAGCGGCTGGTCCGCCGCATCTGCCCGCACTGCCGCGGCAGTTACGGGGCGTCCGGGGAGGAGCGGCGGCTGTTCCGCCTCGCGCCGGGGGAGGGTGAGAGCCTGATGCTGTACCGGGGGCGCGGCTGTGAAGTCTGCCGGGAAATCGGCTACAGCGGCCGGCTGGGCATCCACGAGATGGTGATGGTGACGGACGAGATCCGGGAGCTGATCTTGAAAGGCTCGTCCACGATGGATTTCGAGCGCGCGGCCGTCCGGGGCGGCTATCGCACGATGCGCTACGACGGGCTCAAGAAGGCGCTGCTGGGGCTGACCACGCTTGACGAGGTGCTGCGCCTGACGCAGGACCGCGACGATCTGGAGGTTTAGATTTGTGTATTTGTCCGGTTTCACGCACTATGCGGGGATGAAGCACGAAGAGGTAGTGAAGCTGGGGATCATCGGGCTGGGCGTGCGCACCGAGGTGCTGCTCGTCTCGCTCTTCGCCCTCCGCGGCGTCGAGGTGGTGGCCGTGTGCGATCTGTCGGAGGCCGCCCTCGCCAAAATCACCGGCATTTTCGCGGCCCACGGCCGCCCCGCGCCCGCCGCTTACCGGAATTACCGCGACCTGCTGGCGAGCGACGCGGTGCAGGCGGCCATGATTCCCACCTCCTGGAACGCCCACCTGCCCATCGCGGCCGACGCGATGAAGGCCGGGAAGTACGCGGCTTTCGAAGTGGGAGGCGCCTCGTCCACCGAGGAGCTCTGGCAGCTGGTGCACGCCTCGGAGCAGACCGGCACGCCCTGCATGATGCTGGAGAACTGCTGCTATGCCCGCAACGAGCTGATGGTCCTGAACATGGTGCGGCAGGGCCTGTTTGGCGAGCTGGTCCATTGCGAGGGCGGGTACGAGCACGATCTGCGGGAGGGCGACACGCTGCTGGTGGAGAAGGGGGTGGAGCGCGCGCTGCACAACCGGTACCGGAACGCGGACCTGTACCCGACCCACGAGCTCGGGCCGATCGCCAAGATCCTGGGGATCAATCGCGGCAACCGGTTCCTGAGCCTCACCTCCACCGCCTCCAAGGCGCGCGGCCAGAGCCGGCAGGCCCGCGAGCGCTACGGCAGCGGAACCCCGCTCGGGGATATGACCTTCGCCAAGGGCGACGTGGTGACCACGGTGATCAAGTGCGCCGGCGGGGAGACGATCACCCTGACGCACAGCGTGTCGCTGCCGCGTCCCTATTCAAGGAACGGCCGCGTGCAGGGGACGCGGGGCCTCTGGCTGGAGGACGCCAACGCCATCCATATCGAGGGCCTCAGCAAGACGGAGGAGCTGATCGACCCGGCCGGCAACCCGTATTCGATGCACCGGTGGGACGCGGTCGAGAGCTTTTACGAAAAGTACGATCATCCCCTCTGGCGGGAGTACAAGGACAACACGGTGGGCGGGCACGGGGGGCTGGACTGCCTGGCGATCATGGCCTTCCTGGACGCCGTCCGCAACCGGACGGCCACGCCCATCGATGTGTACGATTGCGCGGCGTGGATGAGCGTGACGTGCCTGTCGGAGCAGTCGATCGCCCTGGGCAGCATGCCCGTGGCGTTTCCGGATTTCACCAACGGCCGGTGGATCCGGCGCGAAGCGGCTCCCGTGAACCGCTGGGCGCTGGACGCCGTGCATCCGGAGTGTTTCTAGCAGGGGAGCGGAGGGTCTAGTTCTGCAGCTTCTCGCCGGCCTTCTCGACGGCTTCGCCGGTTTTCTCCACCATCTCGCCGGTCTTCTCGGCCGCGGTGTCCGCCGCCTCCGTCGCCCCGGCTTTCATTTCCGCGGCGGCTTCCTTGGTTTTCTCGACGACGTTGGTGGCCGCCCGTATCGTGGTTTGCTTCACTTGGGTGACCGTTTCCTCTGTTTTCTCGCCCAGGCTGGCCTTCGGGAGCGTCTCCACCCCGGATTGTTGCTTGCAGCCGACGGTGGCCACGACGCCGGCAACCATCATCATTCCCAGCAGTTTCATGTTCATTTTCATGGGTCTCCTCTATTTGGTTTGTGCTCTGGTGTCTGTAACGCGGCGTAGCGGATCAGCGGCGGACGGCTATCGGATCCGGATGCTTCTCAGGCTGCCGATGATGCCGAACTGCTGGAGCAGCCACAGGCAGAGCACGGCGACCACCACCACATTGAGGATGGTTTTAACGGGCTTTGCCATGGGGATGTAGGTGTTGATGGCCCACAGGCCCGCGCCGACAATGACCAGGACTAGCATGAGGGTTATCAGCGGCATGGGAGCTTCTTTCTGTCGGGGTTCTTGTTCTTCATAGGAGAACGCTACCCGAGGGGCGTCCGGCTGGCAATCAGGTGTAGTACTAATTTCCTGCAGGCCCGGTGTCCGTTGATCGGGAAACGGCGGGGGACAAGACGCCGAGGGGCATCCGTCAGAGGATGGTCAGGGACACGTCGCATTCGACGATGCCCGACGAAATGGCATAACGGGTCAGCCCGGCCGTGTCATGGATGTCGAGCTTCCGCATGAGATGTTCCCGGTGCTTCTCGATGGTCTTGATGTTAATGCCGAGTTCGGCCGCCATTTGCTTGTTGGCCGAGCCTTCGGCGATCATCTGGAGCACCTCGATCTCGCGCGAGCTCAGGCGGGCGGCATTGGCCTTGGGAAGGCCTTTGCGGCCCAGCGACTGCTGAACCCGCTTTTCCGAGCGCTTGGCGAGGGAGGGGCTGAAAAAGGTGTTGCCTTTATTCGCTTCCCGGATGGCCTCGCACAAAAAATCGGCGGAGGTCTGCTTGATCAGGTAGCCCGAGGCGCCCAGCGCCTTCACTTTTTCGACATAGGCGTCATCGCTATGGGCGGAAAGAATGAGCACCTTGACAGCGGGAAAGGCCTGGCGGATCTGCCTGGTCGCCTCCAACCCGTTGAGCTGGGGCATGGAGATGTCCATGATGACCACGGCCGGCTGGAGTTTCCGGGTCATGGCCACGGCCTGGCGGCCGTTGGTGGCTTCGCCGACCACCTCGAAATCGGGCTCCGTCTCCAGGAGCCTCTTCAGGCCTTCGCGGACGATCATGTGGTCTTCGGCCAGCAGGACGGTGATACGTTTGGCGGTCATGAGCGGACGCGCTCCTTGTTGCGGACCGAACCGAACGGAATTTGTGCCTGGAGGGTGGTGCCGTGGTTGGGCGCGGATTCAATCGTGAACGATCCGCCGACCATTTCGATCCGCTCTCTCATTCCGAGCAGCCCCAGTCGCTGGTTCTTGCGGCCGTGCCAGATTCGTTCCACGAGAAAGCCTTTTCCATCGTCCTTGAGCTGCATGCAGACGGTATTTTGGAGTTTCTGGATGGTCACGTCCACCCGGCTGGCATGC
>CAXNFL010000005.1:0-26787 GCA_964201555.1 Kiritimatiellia bacterium | reverse complement strand
GGCTGTCCAGCAACTCGATCGGCACCAGCCAAGGAACAACGCCCTGCGGATTCACTAGCCGGAGGAACTGGAGCTGCGTTTTATCCGCCGTGGCGCGCGCGTTGATCAGCTCGGCCTTCCGCGTGGCCACCTCCGCCTCGGCGGCCGAGAGCTCCACGGGGGCCGTTTTGCCCACCTTGATCCGCTCGCGCGTGTCGGTGAGCTGCTGCCCGGCCAGCTCCATGGAGTTGGAGACGATCCCGATCTTCAGTTTCGCCAGGGCGTAATTCCAGTAGGTCGTTTCGATCCGGGCGACCAGGTCCTCCACAAATCCCCTCAGCTCATACTCCGAGCTTTCCGTATCCAGCCGGGCCTGCCTGAGGCTGGCCAGGTTGACCGCCGTTCCCCCGCCCTGCAGCAGCGCCTGCTCCAGGGAGAAGCCGGCGCGGGCGGAATCGAACCGGTCCGAATACAGGGACGAATCCAGGAGCCGGGCGCTCCCTTCCACCCCGACCCGGGTGCCGGTGGCAAACCGCTTGGAGACGCCCGCGGAGCCGCCCACGACCGTGCTTTCCGCGTTGCTCACCCCGCCGCCGCCCGGCTGCTCGATCCGGGCTTTTTGCGCGGACAGGCCGGCTTTCAGGGTCGGATCGAAGACGGCTTCCTGCTCCTTCTCGAACGTCTTCCGGATCGCCGGCGCCAGCCGCTCGACGCGCAGCGACCGGTTATTCTCCAGCCCCTGGAGGATCGCGTCCATGAGCGCCATCCGGAGCGGCCCGTTGGTCGGCCCGGCGGGCGCATTGGCTTGCGCCCTCGCGGAAGAGGCGGCGAGCGCGACAGCGAGGGCGGCGAGGGCGAATAGGCGGCGACTGAGTTTCATTTCCGGAACCACCTCTGGACTTTTTCCATGTACAGGTAGAAAACAGGCGTCACGTACAGCGTCAGGGTCTGGGAGAAGATCAGGCCGCCCACCACCGCCAGGCCGAGCGGCCGGCGGGCTTCCGCGCCGGCGCCAAAGCCCAGGGCGATGGGAAGGCCGGCCATCAGGGCCGCCAGGGTCGTCATCATGATGGGCCGGAACCGGATCACGCACGCCTCGAAAATGGCGTCCTTCGCCGCCTTGCCTTCCGTCCGTTGCGCTTCGATCGCAAAGTCGATCATCATGATGCCGTTCTTCTTCACCAGCCCCACGAGCATGATGATGCCCACGAAGGCATAGATCGACAGCTCGGCGTTGAACATCAGGAGCGCCAGCAGGGCGCCGACCCCGGCGAAGGGCAGGGCCGACAGGATGGTGACTGGGTGGAAGAAGTTCTCATACAGGATGCCGAGCACCATATAGATGACCACGATGGCCAGGACCAGCAGCAGGCCCATGCCCCGGAGCGACGACTGGAACGCCTGCGCCGTGCCCTGGAAGCTGGTGCTGATCGTGCCGGGGACCACGGCGCGGGCCAGCGCGTCCACGCTGCCCACAGCATCGCCGATGGCGAGGCCCGGCTTCAGGTTGAACGAGATCGTCACGGAGGGCAGCTGGCCGAAGTGGTTGACGCTCAGGGGCCCCACGTCCTCCTTCAGGCTGGCCAGCACGCTCAGGGGCACCAGGTTCCCGGCCGCGGAGCGGACATACAGCATCGAGAGCGCGGCCGCGTTCTTCTGGAACCGGGCCGGCAGCTCCAGGATGACCTTATACTGGTTGTTGGGCGCGAAGATGGTGGTGACCTCGCGCGACCCGTAGGCGCTGAGCAGGGCGTTTTCGATCTGGTCCACGGTCACGCCCAGCGAGGAGGCCAGGTCGCGGTTGATCAGCAGGTTCAGCTCGGGATTCTTCAGCTGCATGTCGCTGGTCACATCCAGGAAGCCCGGCAGGGCGGCCATCCGCTCCTGGAGCTGGCTGGCGCACGCGTAGAGCGCTTCGGTGTCGGGCCCCTGCAGGGTGTACTGGTACAGGCTCTTGCTCATCTGCCCGCCGATGGAAATCGTGGGCGGATTCTGCGGAAATGCCCGGATGCCCGCCACCGCGCCGAGCTTCTGGCGCAGGCCCTGGATCACCTGGTCGGCGCCGAGCGGCCGCTCCCGCCGGGGCTTCAAATGGATGAAGAAGCGCCCGGTATTGCTTCCGCTGGACCCCCGCGAGCCGGCGCTCGACATGAACTCCTGCACGTTCGGATCCTTCCGCAGCACCGCCGCGAGGGCGCGCTGGTGCTCGAACATGGAGGCGGGGGAAATGCCTTCCGCGCCCTCCGTCTGCGCCATCACCAGGTCCTGGTCCTCGCTCGGCAGGAAGCCCTTGGGGATGATCTTGAACAGGTACACCGTGGAGAACAGGACAATCAGCGAAAAGACCATGACCAGCCGCGAATGGTCCAGGGCCCACAGCAGCGTGCGGCGGTAAAAGTCCAGCAGGCCCGCGAAACCGCGCTCGGTCGCCAGGTAGATCCGGCCATGCTTGATCGAGGAAGGCGCCTGAAGAAAGCGGCTGCACAGCATCGGCGTGAGGGTCAGCGAGATGACGCCGGAAATCAGAACCGCCACGCCGATGGTCACGGCGAACTCGCGGAAGAGCCGCCCCACGATGCCCCCCATGAACAGGACCGGAATAAAAACCGCCGCGAGGGACAGGGTCATCGACACGATGGTGAAGCCGATTTCGCGGGCGCCGTCAAAGGAGGCGGTCAGGCGGTCCTTGCCCATCTCCATGTGCCGCACGATGTTCTCCAGCATGACGATGGCGTCGTCCACCACGAATCCGATCGCCAGGGTCAGCGCGATCAGCGAGAGGTTGTCCAGGCTGTAGTTCAGCACGTTCATGACGGCGAAGGTGCCGATGAGGGAGAGCGGAAGGGCAAGCGCCGGGATGACCGTGGCCGAGACGTTCCGGAGAAAGATGAAGATGACCAGCACCACAAGGACCAGCGTCAGGACCAGGGTGAACTGGGCCTCGTTGACCGACTCCCGGATGCGCTGGCTGCGATCGAGCATGATATGCAGGCTGGTCTGGGCCGGCATCTGCGCCATGAGCTTGGGAAGCACGCGGCGGATGGCGTCGGCCACCTCGACGGTGTTCCGCCCGGGCTGCCGCTGGACGGCCAGGAAGATGCTCCGCTGCTCCCCGTCCGCCGTGTTGTACCAGGCGGCCACCTTGTTGTTCTCCACGCTGTCCACGACGTTGGCGATCTGCTCCAGCCGCACGGGGGCCCCGTGGCGGTAGGCCACGATCAGGCGGCGGTACTCCTCGGCCCGCATCAGCTGCCCGTTGGCCTGGAGCGTGATGGCGCGCTCGGGCCCGTAGAGCACCCCGGTGGGCCGGTTCACGTTCCCGCCTTCCACGGCGGTCGCGACCTCATCGATGCCCAGGCCGCGCGCGAACAGCTTCTCGGGATCGACCTCGATGCGGACGGCGTACTTCTGGGAGCCGTAGACCGACACCTGCGCCACCCCGTCGATCATGGAAAGGCTCTGCCCGATCAGCGTCTCGCCGAACTCGTTCAGCGTCGAAAGCGGGAGGGTCGGGCTGGTCAGCGCGATGTAGACGATGGGCTGGTCCGCCGGGTTCACCTTCTGGAAGGAGGGCGGCGTGGGCATGTCGTCCGGCAGCTGGCGCTGGGCCCTCGCAATGGCCGCCTGCACATCCTGGGCGGCGGCGTCGATATCGCGGTTGAGCGTGAACTGGAGCGTGATCTGCGAGCTTCCCTGGACGCTGACGGAGCTCATGTTGTCGACCCCGGCAATCGTCGAGAACTGGCGCTCCAGGACCGTGGCCACGGCCGACGCCATCGTTTCCGGGCTCGCCCCGGGAACGCTGGCCGACACCTGGATGGTCGGGAAATCGACGGTGGGCAGATCGCTGACCGGCAGCTGGCGGTAGGCCATGAGGCCGAGCAGCAGGATGCTGATCATCACCAGCGTGGTCATGACCGGGCGGCGGATGAAGAGGTCGGCGATGTTCATGGCCGCTCGATCTGGACCTTGCCGCCCGGCTTGAGCCGGTACTGGCCGTCGATGATCACGCGCTCGCCGGCGGCCAGGCCGGAGGCAATCAGGCTTTCCTCGTCGCGCTTGCGATCCACGACAACGGGCCGGGTTTCCGCCGTCAGGTCCGGCTTGACGACGAAGACATACATGCCCTTCTGCCCCGTCTGCACGGCCACGGAGGGAATCACGATGGCGCCCGCCTGCGTGCCCAGGGTCAGCACGACGTTGACGAACTGCCCCGGCCAGAGGCGGGACTCCCCGTTCGTGAAGGTGCCGTGCAGGGTGATCGTTCCGGTCGCCTTGTCCACGGCGTTGTCGGCAAACGTCAGCGCGCCGGCCTCCGGCTTGTCGGGCGCCTCCGGAATATACGCGTGCACCGGGAGCGCCCCCTCCGCCATGCGTTTCTGAAGGAGGCCGAGGTCGGCCTGGGGGGCTGAAAAGGTGACATAAACAGGATGAATCCGGTTGATGCCGACGAGCACCGTCTCATCGGCTTTCACCACGTTGCCCGCATCCACCAGGACCTTGCCGGCGCGGCCGTCGAAAGGCGCGCGGATGGAGCAGTAGCCGAGCTGGATCCGGGCCTTCTCCACCGCCGCCTCGTCGCCCTGGACGGCGGCGGCCAGCGCCTCCGCGTCCGCGTGCGCCTGGTCGCGAAGATCCTGCGAGGTCAGCCCCTTCGACCAGAGCTGGTCCTGCCGCTCGGCCTCCAGCCCGGCATTCCGCCGCTGGACCCTGCTGCGCGCCAGGTTCGCCTCCGCCTGGGCCAGCGCGGCCTCCGAGGGGCGCGCGTCGAGGCTGGCGAGCAGGTCGCCCGCCTTGACTTCCTGCCCGTCCCGGATGAGCACGTGGGTCAGCATGCCGCTGAGCTGGGACCGGATGGCGGCCGACGCCGAGGGCTCCACCGTGCCGAACGTACGGAGCTCCAGCGGCATGTCCTTGACGGCCACGCCGGCGACTTTGACGACCGCGGGCGGCGCGGCCGCCTCCGCGGCCTTTTCCGAAGAGCCCCTGGAGCAGCCAACCCCCGAGCCGGCAAGTATCACGGCCGCGGCCAGGCGGCCGGCCACGGATAGAGTCGTTCGCTTCATGGAGTCATTCCGCCTTTTTCTCGTTTCGCGCAAACAGCGGCTGCATTTTCCGCAGGGCGGAAACCACCGCCGCCACATCCGTTTGAGAAAGCGCCGCCAGCCGCTCCGCCAGGGCAGCCTGGGTCTTCTTCAGCGCGGACTCCAGCAGGCGGGCGCCCTTGGCCGTCAGCGTGAGCGTGACGCGGCGCCGGTCGGCCGACTGGTTCCGCCGCCGCATGAGCTGCTGCTCCACCAGCCCGTCGATCAGGCGGGACATCGCGGGGAGCGTCAGGCCGATATGGCCGGCGACCTCGGAGAGGGACGAGCCGGCACGCCGGTGCACGAAGCCGAGGGCGCGGAACTGGGGCACCGAAAGGCCGTGCGCCCGGCCGCCGCGCATGTCGGATCGGATCGCGAACATGATCAGCGGCACGACCGCCAGCACCTCGCGCGCGGCTTCGGATGGAGTGTGGGACATATGCTTGCCTTATTCAACTATTGCAAGATATAAATATAAACATCCCCCGCCCGGCTGTCAAGACCGCCGCGACGGACGGCAGTCCCGGATTAGGATTAAGAAAACGATTACGATTAGGAGAGCTGAACGGATCAGGCCAAACGGAACCTTGATCGGACTCCTTACATATGATATTCCTATAAACCTATGCGCCCATTTTTTCCCGAACAGACTGATTCCCTGTTTTTTGCCAGCGGCGTGGTGCTCATCACCCTTTCGGTGATAATCCTGACGCTGGTCAAACGGCGATTGAAGCTGGAATGGACCTGGCTGGCGGCGTTCGGCGCGCTTCTCAGCCTCTCCCGCTTCCTGACGCTGGCGGGCCAGGTGCTGGAGGGGGAGTCGCAATTCATCACCTTCGGGGTGGTCGCTCAAATCCTCGCGTTCCTGGCCCTTTTGCAATTTGCCTGCTCGGGAATCAGCTTCGCCCGGGGCCTCTTTGCCGTCGGCATCGTGGTCCCGCAGGCGGCCGCGGTCCTGGTCGGCGTGCTTCAGCGCTTCCCGGGACCCGATGCCGTTTCCCTCGGCACGCTGGAGCTGGTGGCCGGCCTCTGGGCGGGCATCCGGATCTACAACGCGACGTCGCAGGCCGCCCCCGTTATCCGGCAGCGCCTCCGGATGGCCGCCGTGCTGCTGGGTTGCTGCGGATTGCTCTGGGGCATCCCCACGCTGTTCAACGGGAACCTCTACTTCACCCTCCAGTCGCCCAACCCGCTGGAAATCTGGACGCAGCGGGCTGAACCGGTCCTGATTGGCGCCTTCCTCCTCTTCCTCACCCTGGCCCTCGGAACGGAAACGCCGGTGGACGCGCTCCATAAACAGCGCTCGGTCCGCTACGGGCTGCTGCTGTGGAGCCTGCCGGTCATGGCGGCCTTCGTCCTGGGCAGCATGCGGCTGATTTCCCTGGCCGGCGAGTACGGCGATCACTCGCAGAAGGAGCTGCTCCTGTTCCGCGGCCGAACGGCCAGCGCCGCCGTGCCTTCCGACTGGGTGAAAGACCTGGGCGGGTCGCCGGCCGATCTCGCCAAGCCGAGCTACAGCAACCTCGTCGTCCAGCTTCGCCGCATCCGCTCGACGGATCCGGACACCCGGTTCGTCTATCTCATGGGCAGGCGGGCGGAACAGGTCGTCTTCCTGGCCGAATCCGAGCCCGCCACCTCGCCCGACCATTCCCCGCCCGGCCAGGTCTACAGCGAAGCCCCCGCGACGCTGCACCGCCTGTTCGAAAACGGCGAGCCGTTCATCGAGGGGCCGCTCTATGATCGCTGGGGCGTCTGGGAAAGCGCCTTCGCCCCCGTTTACGGGCCCGACAGGAAAACGGTGATCGCCGTTCTCGGCATGGACATCGATGTCCGCCTGGCCCGCCGGATCGTGGCCCTTCACCGCTTCGCGGGCATCGGGCTGTCGCTGATCCTCAACCTGCTGGTGCTCGCGCTCTTCACCGGCCTTCACGTGAGCCGCAAGACGGCGCGGGCGGCCGCCGCCTCCGAGAGCCGCTTCCGGATCATGTTCGAAAACGCGCCCGAGGCCGTCTTCGTCTTCGAGGCGGAAAACGGCCGCATCCTGGCCGCCAACCCGTTCATGGCCTCGTGGCTCGGCTTCACGCAGGGCGAGCTCTACGCCCTGAGCGTGCAGAACCTGATGGCCGGCTCCCTGGAGCGGATCCGCTCCCTCATCCTCCACGGGAACGGCGACTCCACCCCCGAGGAGCAGACCCTCCGGCACAAGGACGGCTTCTCCATGCCGGCCGAAATGACGGGCGATTCCATTCGCTTCCAGGAGGTCGACGCCCTCGTGGTCTTCGCCCGCGACGTGACCGAGCGCCGCCTGGCGGAATCCGAGCTCCGCAAGCGCGGGGCGCTGCTGAACGGCGTGGCGGAGGCCGCCCGCCTGCTGCTGACGAACGAGGACTACGCCTCCGGCATCGCCCAGGCGCTGGCCGCCATGGGCCGCGCCGCCGGAGTGGACGCCGTCTACGTGTTCGAGAACCAGGCGATCCCCGAAACGGGCGAGCCGGGCGCGCTGCGCCGCTTCTCCTGGCGCGACGAGTCCCTGCCGGCGGGCATCACCGTGTTCTCGGATCTTCAAACGGTCTCCTACACCCGCTTCCTGCGCTGGCTGAGCGGCTTTTCGGCCGGCCTCACCATCAGCGGAACGGTCCGGCAATTCCCGGAAGCGGAGCGCGAGCTGCTGGAGCGCTACGGCGTGCGCTCGCTGGTGACGGCGCCCCTCATGATCGACGGCCGCCTGTGGGGCTTCATCGGCTTCGACGACTGCAAGACCGAGCGCCAGTGGAGCGAGGCGGAAGTCTCCATCGTGAGCGCCGCCGCCAGCAGCATCGGCGTGGCGATCAAGCGGCACGACGCCGAGGAGCGGATCCAGAAAATCATGTCGGAGCTGGAGCGCTTCAACCGCCTGATGGTGGGCCGGGAAACACGCGTCGTGGAACTGAAGCGGGAGGTCAACGCCCTCCTCCTGGAGCTGGGCCGCCCGGCTGCCTACGCCTCGGTGGAATCGGTCGCGGCGCCGCCGAAAAGCGGGACGGCATGAGCCTGCATCCCGCGCTCGACCAGCAGATCCGGAAACATCTTCCCGCGGACGCCCTGACCCGCCCCGAGTGGCGCGCCTTCCTGGCCGACGTGTCGTCCGCCTATGAAAAGTTCGAGGAGGACCGCCGGCGCACGGCGGACATCACGCAGAATCACGTCCTCATGCTGAGCATGGTGGAGGACCTCGAGAAATCCCGCGCCAAGCTGGAGCACTCGCACACGGAGCTGACGGCAACCATCGAGCGGGCCAACCAGCTCGCGGTGGCGGCGGAGTCCGCCAACCAGGCCAAGAGCGAGTTCCTGGCCAACATGAGCCATGAGATCCGCACGCCCATGAACGCCATCATCGGCCTCACGGGGCTGCTGCTTCCCACCCTCCTCACGGAGGAGCAGCGCGAGTTCGTGGAAACCATCAACTCCAGCAGCGAGGTGCTGCTGTCGCTGATCAACGACATCCTCGATTTCACCAAGATCGAGGCCGGCAAGATGACGATCGAGCCGGAAGAGTTCGACCTGGTCAACACGGTCGAGGGCGCCCTCGACCTGCTGGCGGAGCGCGCCGCCTCCAAGCGGCTGGAAACCATGTCCGGCATCGAGCCCGACGTGCCCGTCTCCCTGCGCGGGGACGCCAGCCGCATCCTTCAAATCCTCATCAACCTGATTTCCAACGCCATCAAGTTCACGGACCGGGGCGATGTGGTGGTGCGGGTCAAGCTGGCGAGGAAGGAGGCCGACAAGGTGCGGCTCCGCTTCGAGGTGCGCGACACCGGCATCGGCATCCCGCCCGAGGCGCTGGCCCAGCTCTTCAAGCCCTTTACGCAGCTGGACAATTCCGCCGCCCGGCGCTACGGCGGCAACGGCCTGGGCCTGGCCATCTCGCGCCGGCTCGTGGATATGATGGGCGGCGAAATGGGCGTCGAAAGCGAGCCGGGCAAAGGCTCCCTCTTCTGGTTCACCCTCCCCCTGGAGGTCTGCCCGCCCCTGAAGCCCGCCAAGGCCCTGCCGCCCGGCGCCCTGGCCGACAAGCGGCTGATCATCGTGGACGACAACGAAACCAACCTGCTGATCCTCGAGCGGCAGCTCCAGTCGTGGGGGCTGAAGCCCGACCGCTTCCCCGACGCCCCCTCCGCGCTGGACGCCCTGCGCAGGGCGGCGGCGCTCGGAAAGCCCTACGATCTCCTGCTGCTGGATATGGCCATGCCCGGAATGGACGGCGCGGAGCTGGCCCATGCCGTCCAGGCCGACCCCGCCCTCACGGCCGTGCGCATGGTGGTGATGACCTCGTGGGGCCGCGCCTCGGAGACCCGGGAAACCCGCCGGCTCGAGGGCATCCGCATCCTGACCAAGCCGGTCAAGCAGTCGCAGCTGCGGGACGCCATGGTGGCCGCCCTGAAGCCCGAGCCCGCCGGGGAAGAGGACGCCGCGGAGGCCGGCGCGGGGCCGGAAGCCCACCCGGAGACCGACGCCCCCGCCAGCCCCGTTCGCATCCTCGTCGTGGAAGACAACCCGGTGAACCAGCGCGTGGCCCTGCGCCAGCTCGCCAAGCTCGGACATCCCCATACCGACGCCGTCGCCAACGGGATGGAAGCGCTCGAGGCGCTGCGCCGGCGGCACTATGACCTGGTCCTCATGGATTGCCAGATGCCCGAAATGGATGGCTACGAAGCCACCCGGCACATCCGCGAGACCGAGGCGCGCCACCTGCTGACCCGCGGAGCCAGCGCCCCTATTCCCGTCATCGCCATGACCGCCCACGCCCTGCAGGGCGACCGGGAGAAATGCCTCGCGGCCGGCATGGACGACTACATCGCCAAGCCCATCCGCCTGGACGACCTGAAGCGCGCCCTCCAGCGGTGGAGCGCCTTCCCGAAACCATAAAAGGAACAGGATCCGTGCCCCAACCCGACACCAGCCCGCTCGCGCGGACCGTCACGGTCCTGATCGTGGACGACGAGCCGTCCGTCCTGGACTTCCTGTCCCGGGCCTTGAACACCCGTTATAGAACCTTGACGGCGACCTGCGCGCACGACGCCGAAAAACTGCTGAACAGCGAATCCGTCCAGGTCGTGCTGTCGGATCATCACATGGAAGGCGAGTCGGGACTCTCCTTCCTGATCCGGATCGGGAAGATCCATCCGGCGATCCCCTGCATCCTGATCACGGGCGACTCCGCCCCGGCCCTGATTCTCGACGCCATCAACAAAGGCCGCCTGTTCCAGTACCTGGTCAAGCCGGTCAAGCCCGACATCCTTTTTGAGACGATGGACAAAGCCCTGGCGTACCACGCGGAAGCGAAGCGCCGCCTGGCCCTGGACTCGGAAAACGCCGCCCTCCGGAAGCGGGAGCTCGACCGCCGGGACCAATTCCTCAGGCTCGCCTCGTCCGCGACGAAGCTGCTGGGCCTCAGCCTCACCGTCCTTTTCCTGACCGTGATGGCGTGCGTCATCCTGGGGATGCTCGGCTTCCTGCTCCTCTACTTTTTCAAAAGCGCGCTCGGCATCGACCTGCTGCCCAGCAAGCACCTTTCCGATTTCTTCTGACCAGGCGGCGGCTTCCCCAGGTCAGGCCCGTACCCCCGATGAAGAAATCCTAACCATGAAGATCATGAAGATCATGAAGTTTGAATAGACGCGAAGCCGGTGGCCCGGGCGCTCCGCGCACGGGAAACTGGAACGCGCAACATGTGTATTTCAACACAGAGGACGCGGAGGGCGGGAGGAGGGCAATGCTTTTCATTCGCCCTTTCGCGTTTACCCAACACCTTGCGGAACAAATTCATTGACTTTTGGGCTCATGTGAAATGCAGGACCTGGTCAAAAAAAGACGTCCTCGTTTCAACCGGTGGCGGCCGCAGCGTCCGCTACCAGGTCAAGCTGTAAGCGCCGGAATCGTGCTCTGTGAGATGAAAGCCCATTTCATGTGCGTCTTCCTGACTCTCGTTGGAGCTCGCCCTACTCGTTAGCCTTTGGCTCTTACCAATTCTCATTTATAGCGACGTGACTCCTCTCGCCCTCCAGAGGTCTGATGTTACTCGTTGCTATTAGTCGTTTGCTGGAACTTCTTTCCTATCGCTTTGCCTATTCGATATTCTTCCCATACGATTCTGCTGTTCAATCCAAGGGAGAAGCGTTTCCGTAAAGCTGTAAGCCCCTTCCGACCCAAATGGAATTGTAAACCCGTAAGGGACGGACTCATTGCTATGCCATCGACATCTACCATAGCCAATCTTGTCACCATCCCCCCATAATACAATGTGAAGCGTCACGTCTTGGCCACTAACTTTTCGACCGGGTGGATAAGACTGTTTAGTTCTGATGTCGCGCAAGAAATCCTTTATAACAATGCCGTCTTGCGTACTCCAAACGAGTTTTCTCCCGGAGAGAGCCTTGTAAGGTTGCGGAAAACCATCGCCTGAATTATCGGAATATACTTCGACCTTTCGAATGTTCGGGCTTAAATTTGACCCGAAAAGATTGACTGAAAATTGCATGTCATATTCATACTCCTTGACGCGATATGCTGTTTCTTGATTACAACCCGTCGTCAACAAAAGGAGAAATGCAAATACTCTCGCATTCATTCACAGCCTCCCCCAGTTCCCACTGAACGCGAACCATCAAATATGATCCAGTAATCATTAAATTACCTACCGTTAACGGTGAAATCATAGCGCGACACGCGGTTCGTTCCAAACGTATTTTCAATTAAAGAGACAACTGCCAGCTGGGCTCACGGCGGCTCGTCAGGGATGCTGCGCTCTATTAGCGCTTCGCCCACCTCATGAATTGGATTGAAGCCCGGCATGCCGCTCACAAATGGGCAAACAAAACCACCGCACGCAGTGCGGCGCTACACGCTTTCGCCCAGCTTCATGTTCTTCTTGTTCTTCATGGTTAAGAGTATTTCATCGAGGACGGGTATGCGCGTGCGACAACCCCGACCCTGTTTCCGTCGCGAGGGACCGCGACGGCCACCCGCTTCGCGAAATAACTACGCCTAATCGTGGCAATTGCTTTTCTGCGGGCTTGCGATGGAAGCCATCTCGCGCGCCGCCCGAAAGTGCGCGACAGCGCCGCGGGCGCGCGATGGCTCGGGGGTTGTGCCGTTTCGATCAGCGGAAAGGCATGAGCCGGTTTTGAGCCTCAGCCGGGTCGACGGCGATGGGACGCGGCCTTGCGGGCCCGGCCCATCCAGTCGTCGCCCGGATCAGGCCAAAAACGGCCAGGCCTTAACGCCGAAACGGCATAACCCGCATCACCCAGCCACCAGACAACCAAGACGCCTGTCTCCGTCGCGAGGGACCGCGACGGCCACCTGCTTTGCGAAAACCGAATCACGTAGGTGCGGCGTCGCAGCGCTCCGCCCTCCAACGCTTCGCGCTGAAAATGTGACAAGCGACTAGGGAAGCCAGAAGTAGCCGTTCAGGTCGTCGCGCGAGCGGGGGTGGCGTGACTTCAAGGCCGCCGGGGGCAACCACCCTTCCCCCAGCAGGGCTCCGAACAGGAGCACGGCGGGGCTCATCGTCTCCTGCACCGTGAACTCGTTGTTCAGCGGATCATGCCGCCCGTTCGGCCCGTACTGCCGCCACAGGGGAATGGGCGGATTGGGAACATCATACGGCGGCGGAAGAAAATACGCCGGCCGCGAAATCCCGAAACGCGTGCCCGGCAAACTGTAGACCGTGTCGCGCGCGCCCGCCGGCACCGAAATAATCCCGTACGGCGTGATTCCCGGAACGGGATCCAGCAGGCCGTCCTCCCGGCTCTCCGCATCCTGCACGGCGCACACGTACGCGGAGCCCAGCCCGGTGGTCTGGCACAGCCCCAGCGCATTGCAGCCCAGGTGAAAGTCCGCGCACAGCTGGGCGGCCGAGCGGTAGCGCTCCTCCCCCGTCAGCTTCCACGCCAGCAGGCAGTACCGGCCCTGCGTGGCCGCCAGCGCGGCTCCCCAGCGCCGGCTTTTGGCGGGATCCCACGGGTGACGATAGGGCGCCTGCTCCTGCAGCCGAACCGCCTCATCCGCGCGCGCCAGCAGGCGCTCCCTCGCCAGCTGGCGATCCTTGTCCGGAACCCCCAGGCCCGGCCACGAAGCCAGCTCGAACAGCCCCCAGGAGTGAAAGAGGTAATTGGGATAGCTATCAAAATAGCGCAGCGCATACGGGATGAACGTGCTCGCGAGATCGGCCTGATAGGTGGCATTGGACGTGGCCCGGTAAAGCTGCAGGGCCGCATGAAGGCCGGTCAGGTAAGGGGCCTCCTTCGGCTCCTTCCACTGCAGCACGCGCGATCCGGCCCGTTCCACCCGCACGGTGACCACCACCGAAACGGAAGCGTCGCCCGGGCGCATGGCCCACGCGTAGGCCCGCCGCGCCGAATCCACCCACTCCTCCGAGGCCTCGCGGTCGAAGGGCCGCAGCAGCCACCCCGCCTGGGCGGCCGACGCCGCATAGGCCATCGTGCTCTCCCGGGTTTCCAGGGACTTGAAAAAGGGATCGCCATCCCTGTCCGGCATGCCCCGGTGCTGCGGATGATGCAGCGTTTCGACGCGCCCGCTCACGCCGCCGTCGGGCCGCTGGGCCCGCTTCCAGACGGAGAGCCCGTAAACGGCCTCGTCCAGCAGATCCGGGATTCCGTTCCCGCTTTCGGGAATATTGAGCTGGCCGTCGCTGAACGCGGAGGGGTTCAGCTCATAGGTCCCCATCAGGTCCCACGCCGCAAAATGATGGCTCGCGCGCCGGTCGTAATCCGCCGCATCATGCCAGCCGCCCCAGATGTCATAAGCCTTCGAGCGATCGGCCGTCGCCTTGATGACCTCGAAATCAATCCCGCGGATATCCGTGACCTTCCGGCCCTCCGGATCCGTCCAGATATTCCCGCCATTGCCCGGCAGGGAGCAGGCGTAAACCGGCGGCGGGTGACACCGTCCCCGGGTCCAGGCGGTGTACGGCTGCTCCAGCCTGCAGCCGCACCGCTGATGGTAAAACCCGCGCGCGGCCACATAAAAGGCTTCGCCCAGCGCCTGGCTGGCAATGAGAAAGGGCCACGACCGCCCCAGCCCGGGGATCCGGATGTGATACAGCCCTTCCGCCCGCACCGGGCTGAAATCCATCTCGTGGAGGATCTCGCCGGCGTAAAGCAGATTGGTCGAGCGCACGCTGATCGTCCCGCTGAAAACGCGCTCCCCGGTCGACTCCCGGCAGACCTCGAACGTTTTGAAGCTTCGGTAATCCACCGGCCCCACCGTGGGAATCCAGCCGCCAAGATAGGCGAACTTCCGCGAGGCATCGGCAACATACCCCGCCTGGTTGACCTTGATCACCGGCGTGACCCCGGTGGCATCGTCAAACCGGATCTCAGCAACCCGGCCGTCCTTCTGCTCAACGCGGAAGGCGCTTCCGTTCGTCAGGGCAGCGGGCAATTGCAAAAAGGCGTAATGGCCCGCTTCATAATCCGTGCAGCCGCGCAGGGGCGAGCCCGGCGCATACGGCCGATCGCCCAGCGCATTGACCCAGGAGATCGCCTGAAGCGGCGTTCGGATGGCCGGCGTCCCATTGGTTTTCAGGTCCCTCAACCGGAAGGATTGCGGATCCCGCATCCAGAGATGCTGATCGCCGAGGCTGATGGCGCCGTCCACCCACAGGGACTTACGCCTCTTGACGGCCGTCCAATTGGGTGTCTCGCTCCGTTCGAGCTTCTCCTGCTCCGCCAGGAGCGCGTCAAAGGCAGGGCGATTGGCGGCGTAGATGCGGGCGTCCGTCTCGTCCCTGTAATCGTTGGCCAGCACCAGCCACTGCGGGGAAAGCACCCACCAGCGATCCACCGTGCTGGCGGAGGCCGACACCTCCGCCACCGCCGAAAGGCCCGCCGTCCCCAGGAGGAGAATCGCAAGCGCCCGCGGGAGCGCATTCATGGAACCCCGGTTTTTCATTTGTCAAAATCATAGTGTGCCGTATGATGATCCACAAGTCGCAAGCTGGCCCGCCAAAGGAAGGTCTTCGCCCGTGATCATCAGCATCGGAATCCTGGCTTGGAATGAGGCGGAGATCCTCGGCACGAGCCTGCGCTCCCTGTTTGAGCAAAGTCTCCTGAAGCACCTTCCGGAGCGGCAGGCGCGGGTGGAAATCGTGGTCGTCCCGAACGGCTGCAGCGACAACACCGCCCCGCTCGCCACGGAAACCCTGCGCGCCCTGGCCGCCCCCTATCCCGCTGACCGGCTCACATGGCGGGTCGACTCGCTGGCCGAGCCGGGCAAGGCCAACGCCTGGAACCACTATATCCACACGTTCTCGAACCCGGACGCCGACATCCTGATCCTGATGGACGCGGACATTTCCTTTTCCCATCCCGACACCCTGGCCAACATGGCGGACGCGCTGGGGCAAAACCCGGAAGCGGCTATTTCCACGGACCTGCCCCAGAAGCATGTGCTCTTCAAAAAGCGCAAAACCCTCTTTGATCGCATCTCGCTGGCCGTCGGCAGCATGACGCAGGCGGCTCCGGGACAAGTGACGGGGCAGCTGTACGCCGGCCGGGGCCCGCTGCTCCGGCGCATCTACATGCCGCAGGGGCTGATTGCGGACGACGGCTTCCTGAAGGTCATGGCGTGCACGGACTTCTTCCGCCGGCCGGCCGACAACAGCCGGATCATCCGGGCGCCGAACGCCTCCCATGTTTTCGAGTCGTACACCCGTCTCACGGACATCTTCTTCAACCAGCGCCGGCAGCAGATCGCGCACTCCATCTACGTGTTTCTCCGCGATTACCTGAAGGAAGCCGTCGGGGAAAAGGACGCGGGCGAGGTAATCCGCGACAACAACCAGCGCGATCCCGACTGGTACCGGAAGCTGATCCGCCAGCGGGTCAAGGAAGGCGGCTGGTGGGTCATGTACCCCACCGCCCTGACGGTCCGGTTCAAGCGGCTATCCCTCCTGCCCCCGCTCCAGGCTCTGCTGAACTTCCCCGTGGCCCTGGCCGGCTTCCTCATGGATGTGGTCGTCCTGGCGGCCGCCAATCACAAGCTGAAATCGGGAACGCTTGCCGGCATCTGGAAAGACACCAAAACCACCGACCTGCCGCCCGTCAGCGTGTAGTCCGCCCGCCCTACTCCGGGCTGAGCCCCGGAATCTCGCGCAGCATCAGGCTGTGGATCTGCTGGATGCGCTGTACCGATTCCGGAATCGGACGATTGCTCAGGAGGGTGGCGCACGAATCCGCATCCTGCGGATGGAACCCGTGAAGCCCCGGCATCCGCTTGTTGCCCATGAAGCTCGGCACGATCTGGACGGCGGAGTGCATGAGGAAGATCAGGTCCCCGTACATGTGATCCGGGAAATAGACGCCCAGCTCCTTCAGCTCCGCCTCCGGCAGGATGCGCCCCTTGGGATGGGCGGCCAGGAGGGCCGTGATTTTGAGCCGCACCTCCTCGTTGAGGAACCAGATGCGGGCCATCGTGGCATCGTAAAAGGCCACGTAGTCCTTCCCGTACCGCAGCCCCAGCCCCTCGACATCCCGCATGAGATTGTACTCGCCGGTCGTATTGTGCATGCCGTGATCGGTGAAGACGAACCAGGACACCTCGTCGTAGGCTTTCTCCGCCGCCGCGATCACCTCGCGAATCCGCTCGTCGTACCAGCGCACCCGCTCGGTCACCTCCGGCCCGGCGTTGCCGACCTTGTGCATCAGGGCGTCCAGCTTGCCCAGCGACACATAGGCAAACGGGATGGCCGCCCGGGAGACCTGCTCGCGCAGCCGCTCCAGCCGCGCCTCGTCCGAGGTCCCGCTGAGATGCACCAGGTACGGGATGCCCTTCTCGTCGAGCCGGTTGAACACGGTTTTCCCGCGCAGCAGCCCCTCATGCCAGATGCTCCTCGTCTCGGAGTAGTCGAACAGCGGAAGATACTTGAACGGCACGTTGTACAGCATGAAGTAGCCGGTGAAGCCGTGCAGCTTCTTGATGATCTTGCTCAGCCAGAAGCGGACGCGGCCCCGGCTGAAAATGGAATCCGGAAGGACCTGGAGCCACCGCAGCCAGCGGTACGGGCAGGTGCGCGGGGAATAGAAGAAGGACGACCACATGCGGTGCTCCTCCGGCAGCAACCCCGAAATGATGGACGGATCGCAGGCGGAGGAGTAACCCAGAATGGTTTCAAGCCGCTTGGCGTCCTTGACTTTGCCTTCCAGGAAAAAGCGGTTGCGCTGGTAGACTTCCCAGCCGAAGGCGTCGATGAAAATGAACAAGGCCAATTTGTTGCCGGTCATGATCCCCCCGTGTTAACGCCCCTTCAGGACAACCGTTTCTGAAGCCGATAGAACTGCGCTTCGATCGCCTCCCGCTCCTCCGACGGCGCCGCCAGGATGGCGCGCAGCTCCGACGCGGGAAACGCCTCGCCCAGGAGCCCCGGCAGCGCCATGTAAAGCCGCGCCCGCGGGTGAACCCCCAGGAACCCGATCCCGCACCCGAAGGCTTTTGAGCGAAACAGGTACAGATTGACCAGGAGAGCCTTCCCGCGCCCGCACTCCCGCCCGGCGGAGGCCAGCGCCCGCTTGTAGTCGCCGGGCGCGGACACCGCGGCTCCCAGCCGGCGGCCTTCGTACCACAGGAAAAAGCGGACATAGTAGTCGCGGATCTTTTCGAACTCCTCCCGCCAGGCCTCGTTTTCAAGGGAGCTATAGTCGCCCCACTCCTTGAACGCGATCGCCCGCCGGAACCCCTCGATCAGGAACGCCGGATCCGGCGCGCCGTCCGCGGCGGCGGCGATCCGGTCCTTTTTCACGGAATAGAGAATATCGTAGGCTCCCTTGATCAGCAGGGCGCAATCGCCGAACGCCAGCAGCGCCTTGAACAGGAACTTGATGGTGCGGATCCGCTCCTCCGGCGTGAAGGTCGACTTGGCGCGCAAGGCCCGGCGGATATCCAGCAGGAGCTTGCCCCGGTTCAGCAGCAGGCGGGTCCCTTCCGATAGCGGAATGCGTCCATGGGGATAGTCCGGCATCTCGCGCACGATATCGGGCTCGCCCATCACCACGCGATGGCCGTGGCGCATCTCGTAGTTGAGCAGGGAGAACTCCGCCTTCCGCAGCACGTTTTGGGGATAGAGGCACAGGTCCACCGGCAGCTTCAGCTCCGCCGTCAGCCGGGCCTCCAGCCCCCGCAGATCCGCCTGGATCGCCGCCCGCATCCCGCGCCCCAGCGCTCTCGAGACGACCACCAGGTCGTAGTCGTTGAAGGGAACCTGCCGGCCATTGACGAGGAAGGGCGTCCCTTCCCCCCGCCCGTAGCCGCCGATCAGGATCACGGCGCGGTAGAGCGGACCGAAATGCGAGTCCCCGACCACGGCCGCGATTCGCGCCATGTCGGCGTCGATGCGGGCATCCAGCTCGGATGAGCCCCGGAGGGTATATTTGCTCATGGCCGGATTGGTCCCCCGCGTGCGCCGGTCACGGCGTCAGCCCGACTTTTTTAAACTCGTCCTGTTGCTTATCAAAGCAATCGGGACAGATTCCATGGGTGAACGTGACATCGGCGTGATCCGAGAGGTACCCCTCCAGCCGCTGCCAGCTCCGCGGGTCCGTGCGGATCCTGTGGCAGTACATGCAGATGGGCAGAAGGCCCTGGAGCACCTTGATGTGGCGCAGGGCCTCCTGCAGCTCCCGGACCTGCCTCCCCAGCGCCTCCTGCAGCTCCACCACCCGCCGCCCGACCTGGAGCCGCGCGCGCAGCTCGCCGAAATCGTAGGGCTTGACGATATAATCGCTGGCCCCGGACTCGAGGCCCTCGATGACGCTCCGCGCCTCGCCCTGCACCGTCAGCAGAATCAGGTAGGGCGGCTCGGTGGTTTCCACCGAACGGATGGCGCGGCAGATCTCCGCTCCCTCCATGCCCGGCATGGCGCGATCCAGGATGGCGATCCTGGGGGCCCCCGCTTGCTTCAGCCGGGCGAAGGCCTCGTCTCCGCGGGCAAACGATTCGAGGGCATACCCCCACTTGGGCAAAAGTCCTTCCAGGATTCGCCTTGAGGTGACATCGTCTTCGGCAATCAGCACGCGCACGCAGACTCCTTTGCTTCCCGAAACCATACACCCTTGCCGCGGGCGGGGTCAAACGCCATGTTGGCCTCTGGCACTGCCGGGTTGAGCCGTCGTGCGCCTGTGGGCGGCGGTTTAACCAGCGGGGATTCGGCGTTCCGGCCGGAATCTGGCGGTCGCTTTTCCGCCCTGAGGGGCGACGGCTGGAGGAGCCGGGACCATTATTCCACGTCTCCTCGCCGTCGCCCCTCATCATCGGAAAATCGCCTCGCCATATTCCGGCTAACGGAACGCCGAACCCGAGAGCCATCGCGCGCCCGCGGCGCTATCGCGCTCGCTCGGGCGGCGCGCGACTTCGGTTCCCAGTGAAACCCGTCAGATTTTTCACGCGGGCATCTTTTTCGGAAGCCATCTCGCGCGCCGCCCGACGTGAGCGACAGCGAACAGGGCGCGCGCCAACCCGCGGCCGAAACGGCGCAACCCGCATCACGCAAACCCAGACCTGCTCACTAGCATTGCCGGGCAATGATCGGGCTTGCAATCGTGCTATGATACGGTAACATTTTTGATTAGTTGTTTTTTTGCACATGAAAGACAAAAAAGGGGGGCGAGCGTGGAAAAAGGCTTGTGGACTTGCCGGACCGTTGCGGGGATGCTGATCGCCCTCCCCTTGTTGACGGGCGCCCTGCTCCTGCAGAGCGGCCGGCTGACCGCCTTCACCGGCACCCTCCTTCTTCTATTAGCCGCCCTTTCCTGCTATCTCATCCTCCTGCTGGGCCGCACCGCCCGGAACAGCGCCCTGCAGCAAACCGCCCTGCAAAAGAGCCAGGAGCGCTTGCGCCAGCTGTCCGAACAAAGCCGCGCCATCACCTGGGAAGTGGACCCGTCCGGCCGCTACACCTATGTCAACCCCGTGGCGGAAACCATCCTCGGCTACAAGCCCGGCGAACTGGTGGGCGCGAAATACTTTTACGACCTCCATCCCGAAGAGGGGCGCGAGGCGTTCAAAACCGGGGCCTTCGCCATCTTCGCCCGGAAAGAGCCGTTCCTGGGGCTGGAAAATCAGGCCCTGACCAAAAGCGGCAGCCTCGTCTGGTTCTCCACCAACGGCCTTCCCCTCCTAAACACGAAGGGTGAACTGCTGGGCTATCGCGGGTCCGACACGGACATCACCGAGCGCAAGAAGGCGGAGCAGGAGCTCCACCGGATGACCGCCGCCCAGGAGGTGATGGCCCAGCTGGCAGCCACCTTCATCAACCTGCCCCTGGACATGATCGATATCGCGGTCGGCACGGCGCTGGACCAGATCGGCGGCTTCGTCTCGACGGACCGGGCCTACGTCTTCGATTACGATTTCGAGACGGGCACCTGCTCGAACACCTACGAGTGGTGCGCCACGGGCATTCCCCCCCAGATCAAGCACCTGCAGGAGGTTCCCCTCACGGCCCTCCCCGACTGGGTGGACGCGCACACCCACGGCAGCGACCTGCACATCCCCGACGTGGGATCGATGCCGCCAGGCCAGGTGCGCAGCATCCTGGAGCCCCAGGGCGTCAAAAGCCTGCTCACCGTCCCGATGACCTACAATGGCAAATGCCTGGGCTTCGTGGGATTTGACGCGGTCCGGACCCATCACACCTTCGTCGCCGAAGAACGGCGCCTGCTGCGCGTCCTGGCCCAGATGCTGGTCAACGTCAAGAAACGCCGCGAGGCGGACCTGGCCCTGCGCGAAACGAACCTCTCCCTGGCGCGCCAGACGGAGCTGGCCACCCACATGGCCGCCCAGGCCGAGCTGGCCAACCAGGCCAAAAGCGACTTCCTCGCCAACATGAGCCATGAAATCCGAACGCCCATGAACGGCGTGATCGGCATGATCGGCCTCCTGCTGGATTCGGAGCTGACCGACGAACAGCGGCGCTACGCCGAAACCGTGCGCACCTGCGGGGAGTCGCTTCTCGGAATCATCAACGACATCCTCGACTTCTCCAAGATCGAAGCCCGCAAGATGAACCTGGATATCCAGGATTTCGACCTCCAGGATCTCCTGGAGGATTTCGCGGCCACCATGGCGTTGCGCGCGCACGACAAGGGGCTGGAACTGCTCTGCAGCACGGACCTCGGCATTCCCCAGAACCTGAAGGGCGATCCCGGCCGCCTTCGCCAGATCCTCACCAACCTGGCCGGCAACGCCATCAAGTTCACCCAGTCCGGCGAAGTCGTCATCCGCGTCGCCCTCGACTCGGCCACCGACGACGATGTCCTGCTGCGCTTCACCGTGCGGGATACGGGCATCGGCATTCCCCCGGACAAGCTCAACCTGCTCTTCTCCAAGTTCTCCCAGGTGGACACCTCGACCACGCGGCAATACGGCGGCACCGGCCTGGGACTCGCCATCTCCAAGCAGCTGGCCGAGATGATGGGCGGCCAGATCGGCGTCAGCAGCGAAGAGGGCAAGGGCTCCGAGTTCTGGTTCACCGCCCGGCTCGCCAAGCAGGCCGAGGTGGCGCCCGGCGAGACGCGCCCCCCGGCCAACCTGCACAACGTGCGGATCCTGATCGTGGACGACAACGCCACGGGCCGCGAAATCCTCTCCGTGCGCCTGACCTCGTGGGGCATGCGCCCGACGGAGGCCCCGGACGCGGCCTCGGGAATCCAGGCCCTCCTCCAGGCCCTGGAGGAAAACGATCCCTTCCCCATCGCCATCCTGGACATGCAGATGCCGGATGTGGACGGCGAGATGCTGGGCCGGACCATCAAGGCCGACAAGCGACTGGCGGCGACCCGCCTGGTGATGATGACCTCCATGGGCTCGCGCGACGACGCGCGCCATTTCCACCTGATCGGCTTCGCGGCCTACCTGACCAAGCCGACGCGCCACCAGAAGCTGAAGAGCGTGTTATCCCAGGTCCTGTCGAGCCCGGAACCGGACGAGACCGCGGCGTCCGCGCCCGTGCCGCGAGCGCCGCTCGCGCCGCGCCCGCAGGGGCGCCTCCTGCAAAACCTGTTTGCCGACCTGAACATGCGCGTCCTGCTGGCGGAGGATATCCTCACCAACCAGCAGGTGGCCCTGGGCATCATGAAAAAGCTCGGCCTGCAGGCCGACGCGGTGCTCAACGGCGCCGAGGCGATCAAGGCGCTATCCACCACGCCCTACGACCTGGTGCTGATGGACATGCAGATGCCCCTGATGGACGGGCTGGATGCCACCATCCAGATCCGCAATCCCCACTCCCCCGTCCTCAATCACGCCATCCCCATCATCGCCATGACCGCCCACGCCCTGCAGGAGGCCCGGTCCAAGTGCCTGGCGGCCGGCATGAACGATTACATCTCGAAGCCGGTCACGCCCCAGGCGCTGGCCCGCATCCTTGAAAAATGGCTGCCTACCGCCAAAAGCGGCGGAGGCGGGGGCGTCGTCAAGGAGCCCCAGCCGTCGCCGGTGATCTGGGACCGGCCGGACATGCTGGACCGGCTGATGGGCGACGAGGAGCTGGCGAAGGAAGTGGTCGCCTCTTTCCTGGCGGATATCCCCGTTCAAATCCAGACCCTGAAAGACATGCTCGCGCGCGGGGAAACGCTGGAAGTCCAGCATCAGGCGCACACCATCAAGGGGGCCTCCGCCAACGTGGGCGGCGAGGCCTTGCGCGCGGTGGCCTTTGCCATCGAGCAGGCGGCCAAAGCCGGAACGCTGGACACCCTCGCGGAACGCGTGGTCGACATGGAAACAGAATTCGCCCGGCTGAAGGCGGCGATGAGCCGGCCCGGCTAACAGCGGTGGCGGCGGCCAAGGGACTGGCCGCCCTACCTGTTAAAACAATCTGCCCGCACCGGTTACGCCCGGGATCCCTTGAACAGCGCCAGGTGAATGGTGATCCGATAGGCCACGTTGTAGGGAATCGTGTCCAGCCGGCCCCGCGAAAGGACATACAGCAGGTCCCGCACCAGTTCGCGCCCGCAGCGGTAGACCTGGTAAAGCAGCCCCGGCTTCAGGCCGTAGATGCGCCGGTAGGTCTGCCCGTGCCGGAATTTCTTCCGGTACAGCTCCTTCAGCGTGTAGTTGTGCGAATGCTCCACCTCGGAGTCGAGCACCAGCTTGAAGCGCGCCCCCTGCAGCCGGCACTCCCGCGCCCAGGCCAGGTCCTCGGCGTAGCCCGACTCCGGAAACTTCTCCTTGTCCCAGAGCTCCCGCCGGAACGCGCAGGCCACGGCGGAAAAGAAATCCTCGTTCTCCTCCTTGATGAACCGCGGATCGTAGGCGCGCTGGTAATCGTATTTTACGATATACCGGGCCTCCTTCCGCGGCCACTGCTTGCTCATGGTGGCGTCGGCCGCGCCGTCCCGGATCGGCGCCAGCAGGCGCTCCAGCCAGAACTCGTCCAGCGGAATGGCGTCGGCGTTGAGGAACACGATGATCGACTCCGTGGTCCGCGCGATCATCTCGTTCAGCACCTTGCCCGGCACGTAGGCCTTGGCGGGGATCTCGACCAGGCGGGTTGGATTGCGCGGGCGGATCGCCTCCAGGGTGCCATCCGTCGAGCCCGAATCCACGTTATAAAGCGTGAAGGCCGCCCAGGTCTGGCGGAACAGCCGGTCCAGCGCGGTCACGGCGTACGGCATCTCGTTCTTGGAACGCATGATAATGGCAACAGAAAGCGTCTCGCCCATCTTAGGCCTCCCTGACCTGTTGGTAAACCGCCATCACTTTTCGGGCCGTCTCGTCCCAGTCGAATCCGTCCGCGTAGGCCATCCCGCGGGCCGCGCGCTCCGGCGACCGCTCCCGCCCCAGCTCCGCCTCCAGCAGGTCCCCCAGCGCCCCGACGTCGAGCGGATCGAATTTGGGGACGCAGTCGCCCGCGATCTCCAACATGGAGGAGGTGTTCGAGCAGATCACCGGCGCCCCGCAGGCCAGCGCCTCCACGATCGGGAAGCCGAACCCCTCGAACAGGGAGGGGTAGACCATGAGCTCGCAGGCCGAGTAGAAGAACGGGATGTCCGCCAGCGGGACAAACCCCGTAAACACGATGTCCGCCGCCGCGGAGCTGGCGCGGGCCGCGGCCTTGACGGCCTCCGCACCGTTCCAGTCCGCCCCCGCCAGGACCAGCTTCAGGTCCGAGGGGTGCTTCCGCTTCCAGCGCTCGAAGGCCTGGATCAGCCGGACGTGGTTCTTGGCCGGATGCTCGATCCGGGAGACGAACACGATGAACGGCCCGGTGAGCCCGTACTTCTCCGCCATCCGCTCGCGGCTTTCCGCGCGCGGGACCGGATAGTAGGCCTGCCGGTTGATGCCGGAATAGATCACCGTGATTTTCTCGCGCGGATACCCGACCAGGTTGACGATGTCGTTGGCGGTGAACTGGCTGACCGCGATCACATGATCGGCCCGCCGGATCAGCGCCGGCACCACCCGGCGGTTATAGAACATCCGGGCCGCATCGTACTTGCCTTCGATGTGCAGCGTGGCCAGGTCGTGGACCGTCGCCACCACGCGGGCGCCCTTCCGCCAGGGCAGCCGGCGATAGCTGGGCACGTGAACCAGGTCGTACCGCTCCCGCCGGCAGCGGCCCGGCAGCGCCAGGTTGTGCCACAGGATATTGGCCACCGGCGTGGACAGCGCGTCGGGGATCCGCGTTTTCCTGAAGTTCGGCGCGGACAGGGGAACCAGCGCCTGCTCGGAATCGGGAAGCATAATGTCGTAGGTGTTGCCCCGGTCCACCCGCTGCAGGGCCTGCAGGAGATTGATCACATACGAGGCCACCCCCGTTTTGCCGCCCTGCAGCACAAAGGACGAAAATCCGATGTTCATCGCCCGGTTCTCCTTGCATGGCGCGCCGCCGCCTGGTCGTACACATCCCGCATCCGGCGCGCGATCGTGGACCAGTCGTACCGCTTCACTTCCGTTTCGGCCACGGCCGCCAGGCGGCGCCGGAGCCCGGGATCGCCCGCCAGGAGGTTCATGTGCCGGAGGAGCTCGTCGGCATCGTCCTTCTCGAACAGCAGGATGTCCTGGCCGTCGTGCGTGAAGCCGGGAATTCCGCCGATGCGCGTGGCCACGACCGGGACCCCCGCCGCCCAGGCTTCCAGGATGACAATCCCGAAGGGCTCGTGCACGGTCGGCAGGACGAACAGGGAGGCCGCCTTGTAGACGCTGGGCAGCAGCGGATCGTCCGGCTGGAACCCGGGAATCAGGATCACGCGCGACTCCAGCCCGGCCTCGCGCACCTCCGCCACAATCTGGTCGCGGTACTGCTCGACCGTCGCCGGCCCCACCAGCACCAGCTTCCAGGCCGGATGATCCGCCGCGAACTTTTTAAACGCCCGCACCAGGAGCAGCTGGTTTTTCTGGTAATCGAGGCGGGAGACGCACAGCACGAACGGCTCGTCGGGGCCCAGCCCGTACTGCCTCCGGAAAAGATCGGGCGACGCCTCGCGGAACAGCGCGGTCTGCACGCCATTGGGCATGTAATGCGACTTGTCAGGGTATTTCCGGCGCATCTCCTCATGCTCGTCCTGCCCGACGCACATGATGGCGTCGGCATCGTCCAGGACCCGGCGGGCGCCCAGGAGCAGGCCGAACAGCTTGCCCCACTCGATCTTCCCCCGGAACGGATCCCCCATCTTGTCGGCCTGCTCCTTCGGCAAGGTCAGGTACCCGCCATGAATGCTGACCACGTAGGGAATGCCGCGCAGCCTGGCCACCGTCCGGGCAATCCCCCCCAGCCGGTGCTGGACGTGGGTGTGGATCAGGGACAGCCGCGGCTCCCCCAGCAGGGCCCGGAAAAGGGAGAGCGACAGCGGGCTCCCGCCCTTCAGCCGGAGCTTGGCCTTGGCCTCTTCGCTCAGCCCCCACCACGGGAACACGTAGGGAAACCGGTAGACGGGAATCGTGCCGATCTTTTCGCAGCCCGGGGCGGCGAACATGTCGGTACAGAACACGGGAGTCTCCAGGCCGGCCTTCTCGTATTCCCGCGCCAGGTTGAACACGACGCTCTCCGTGCCCCCCCATTTTTTCAGATTCACCCGGCGCATCACATGCGCCACTTTGGTTATGGGCTTCATCCCAAGGTCTCCTTTAAACAGGCTCTCGCCCGCGTCAGACGCTCCAGCAGGCGGGCGCGCTCGCCCTGGCTCCGGAGCGCGAACGCCGCCTTCCCGGCCAGGAGCCGCTCGGTCTCGCGGCGCAGGCGGGCGAAGTCGCACTGCTCCACGCTGCCCGCCGATTTCAGCCCGTACGGGGCGAGGAAGTTGTCCACCTTCGACCCACGGCTGATGCCCATGAAGGGCGTATGCACGATGGAGGAGAAGATGAGGAGATGGAGGCGGCTCGAAATGATCACGTCGACTGTCGCCGCGACGGCCA
This sequence comes from Kiritimatiellia bacterium, assembly GCA_964201555.1. Lineage (GTDB taxonomy): Bacteria > Verrucomicrobiota > Kiritimatiellia > CAIKKV01 > CAIKKV01 > CAIKKV01. Next base: position 316 of record CAXNFL010000005.1, on the reverse strand, counting down.
GGACTTCGGCCGGCTCATAGCGGCCCTCCATCACGGCGGCCCGATTCGGCCACTTCATGGCTTTCTGCAGGTCACCCATCAGGGCGGCGTCGGTGATCGGGTTCATGGGAATGAACAGCACCCGGCGGCGATTGTCTTCCACCAGCGCGTTCAGGAACTCCACCAGCTTTTCGGCGCCCGCGATCTTCCTCTGCGCGGAGACGCAAATCCCGATTTTGGGTCCATTGAAGGAAATCACCGCCGCCGCCTCCGGCGAAAGGGCGACGCGCTCCAGGGGCGCGGGCTCGAGAAGCAGCGCGGAATCCGCCCCGACCAC